>JAYTHH010000297.1:0-12679 GCA_043732745.1 Rhodospirillales bacterium | reverse complement strand
CCCCACCGTCGGGCGTGGAAGAAATCTTCCGAGCCGAATTCGACGGCGCCCATACCGAAGGCGGGCTGTTCCTGCTGACCATGCACCCGCACATCATCGGCCACCGCTCCCGCATCGCCCTGCTGGACCGGCTGGTAACCCATATCAAAACCCACAACGTCTGGTTCGCCACGCATGAACAGGTGGCAAAGTGGAGCTGGGAAAAAGCGCCGGGCTAAAGCTCGCGCAGTTTTATGGCCATCGGCCGCACATGCTCTCGATAGGTGATCGTTTGCAGATAAACGCCCGCGGCGGTCCGGTCGCTGCCGAACGTCTCGTAGCCAGGCTGCCGATCCGGCGTCTCCGGCCAATCATAGTCAGCCGTGACGATCTGTTCGACCGCCAGCGCATCAGGGTCGACGCGGAGCATTTCCCTGATCTCATGCTGAAGCGGCGTATAATCGTCCAGTGCCGCGCGCTTGTTCGCCTGCGCGGCCGTATCCAACACTGTCACCGCGCCGCCTTTCGCAGGCTGCGTCAGCGGATAGCTGGCACGCGATCCTCCCACCAGTGCCGCCACGCGGTCGGCTATGGCCGAGCACAAATCGTGCATGGGATTGTAGCCCTCGACAGGGTCCGCCACGACCAGACAGCCCGGCGCGGCGGTTTGCGCGATGATCTCCGCGACGGTCGTGAAGGGGCGGCAGTCACCATCCAATATCGCGGAGTACCAAGCCTGATCCGGCATCGGTGCAACCGAGCGATCGAATATGGCGCCAGCCGACTCAATTGTTCTGCAAGAATAATCGAGTCGGGATTTTCCAGAACTTCCCGATCCATCCGTGATAAGACTAACGATCGGCCGATTGATACCCATCCATCCGTAAAGTCTCAGCTCGTGTCCGGGGTGCGCCAGCAGTAGGCAGGTTTTGTGCATTGCCTTATCTATTCCGCTGGACGCACTCCGTAAAGCGCTCGTCCTTCCATCTAAAAGCGCATCGCACAGATGTGCATCCAGGGTCCTAAATTTGTCTTTGACCGTTCTGATCACGAATATCGTGCTGGCAAACCGCAGCGGTACCGAGGTTGTGGTCGAGCAACTGGCTGACGGCCTTCGCCGTCGCGGTCATCGCCCCGTGATGTTCGCCCAGACGCTCGGCCCGCTCGCGGAGCGAATGCGCAACCGAGGACACATCGTCACCGACAGGCCCGATATCAGTCCCCTGAAGCCAGACGTGATCCATGGCCATCACACCGCGCCCACCATGGCAGCTTTGGCGGCCAATTCCGGCGTGCCGGCCTTGTTCGTCTGCCACGGCGCCGCCTCGGCGTTCGATCAACTGCCGCCGCACCCTGCCGTGCGCCGCCTGTTCGCCGTCGACAAACTCTGCCAGGCGAGGCTGATCGCGGATGGCGCTGCGGCCGAACGGGTGGAATTGCTGCCGAACGCCATCGATCTGTCGCGCATCCCGCCGCGAAAATCCGCACCGGACCGGCCCAGGCGCGCGGTGGTGCTGACCAAGCACGCAAACCACCTGCCAGCGATCCGCGCCGCCTGCAACGCGCTTGGCATCGAACTGCAGGAATTCGGGCACGGCGCCGGACGCATGACCGAGACCCCGGAAGCCATCTTTGCTGAAACCGATCTCGTCTTCGCCACCGCCCGAACCGCGCTCGAGGCCGCGGCGGCGGGCGCCGGCGTCGTGGTATGCGACGGCCGCGGGCTGGCAGGCTTCATCACCCCGAAAAACGCCGCCGACTGGTTGGCCTGGAACCTCGGCGCTGGAATTCTGGCGCAGCCGGTGACCGCAGGCACCGTCGAAGCCGCGATCGCGGATTGGAACGCCGGCGAGGTTGCCGAGATTTCAGCCCTTATCAGGGCCCAATACGGAATCGAGCGGTATCTGGACCGGCTTGAGACGATCTACCAGGACATGATCGACACAAGATACGATCGCAACATCGCCGCCGAAGCCGCCGCCACCGGCGCGTTCATTTCGCTGTGGACGCCCCATTTCGATCAACACGCCCCCTGGCGAAGGTTGGCGGACCAGATGGCCGCGCCGCCTGTCGATTCGCCGATGGACGCGCTGGGCGAGGCCATCGGAGCGATGTCGGCGGCTGTGGCCGCAGCCAGATCTGAGCAAACTGCCACTGAGAAACGCCTGGCCGACCAACTCGCGCTGTCAGTCGCTGCACTGTCAAACGCCCAGGGCATGGCAGGCGAGCGTATTGCAGGAACGATCCTGGCCGCCCTTGCAACGCTCACCGCCGATGCGAATCACGCGCACACAGCCGCCGCAGCGCGCGTGCTGGCGGAACTGCGCCCCTTCATCGAGCGGCAGACCCGGCCTGGAGTTCTGCCGCGCCTCAAGATGTCAGCCGGCTTCGCCTGGCGACGCTGCGTTCCAATCGCCCTGCGCGGACCACTGCACCGGCTGCGTAAGGGTCACTGGAACCAGTAGGGGCTGCTCATCGGCGAACCGCCGAGGCACGCCTGATTTCCCTTACCCCTCCAGCCACGACTTCATCACCCGCCAGAACGCAAACCGCTGTTTGCTGTTCACCAGCGTATGGGCGGCGCCTGGGATGATCGTCAACTGCTTGTCGCCATTCGGCAGCTTCTTGAAGAAGTCGCAGATGTCGTCCATTGAGGCGATACCGTCATATTGCCCGCTCACCAGCAGCACCGGCGCGGTCACGCGGTCAGGATGCACGATCGGCAGGTGCACGGTCATATCCAGATAGGTGCCCGCCGGCGCGCTGTCGCCGAACGGCATCTCCGCCTTGATGAACGCGTCGATCACGTCCTGGTCGGTGGTATCGGGCTTGTCGCGCGTGAAGATGGAATTGAGCATTGCGGCGTCGCGCGGACGGCGATTATGCGTGCGAAAGTATTCCGTCTGCTCCGCCCGCTTGCTGAGCGTGCCGGAGCCCCGGCCGGTATAGGTGAACGCCTGCAACACCAGCCGCCCCACCCGATCCGGCCGCGCCATCGCATAGCCACCCACGCGCAGCGCACCGGAGCTTTCGCCCATCATGTGCATCCGCGCCTCGCCGGTCTCCTTCAAGATCAGATCGCCGGCCACCTTCAGGTCCTCGACGCCGCTTGCGATGTCGGAATTGCCCTCGGTGCGCGACGATCTGCCGTAGCCCTCATGGTCCATCGCCCACACGTCGTAGCCCCAGCGCGCCGCCACGTTCATCATCGACACATCGTCGCGGCCTGGGATGGAGAGGTCATAGGTGGGCCGCGCCGACGCGGTGGACCCATGCACGAAAAACAGCACCGGGCGCAGTTTGCCGTCGGGTGGACCGACACGCTTGCGATAGATGGCCAGTTGCACGCCGCCCTGCTTGGCGGCGGTGTAGTCCTGGCTCCAAATCGGCGTTTCCTGGGCCTCGGCCTGCACCGGGACGAAAGCCGCGGCGGCTGCCAAGGCGGTGCTGCCGAGCATGGCGCGACGTTCGATCATGGAACCCTCCTTTTTTTGATCAGGCTATTCCACCGGGTTTCCCTTTGTCGATGGTGGCGCCTCAACCCGCCCGCGCAACCGCCGCCCCAACGCAAGCTCGGTGACGATGCCGTGCAGCGTGCGAAGCTCCTGCTCCGTTACCTCGCCCCGCTGGAAGAAATGCCGGATGTTGCGCACCATGCCTGGCCGCTTCGGCAAGTTCTTGAGGAAGCCGCACTCGTCGAGTTCATGAGTAAGGTGGCCGAGGAAATTCTCCAGCTCGCCCTTGGTGGCAATACGCGTCTCGTTGGTCATCAAAATGCGCGGAATCGTCTCGTCCTGCGCGGTCCACCACTCATAGGCCATCACCAGCACCGCCTGCGCCAGATTGAGGCTCAGGAACTCCGGATTGAGCGGAAACCGGATCAACGCGTCGCAGCAGGCCATGTCGTCGTTGTCGAGCCCGGCGCGCTCCGGCCCGAACATCAAGCCCACGCGCAGATCGCGCGCCGTCAAGATGCGCATCTCCGCCGCACCGCCCCGCGCAGTCAGCACCGGCTTGATGATGTGGCGCGGGCGAGGGCAGGTGGCATACACATGATGAAGATCCGCCACCGCATCCGTCACCGTGGGATGCACGGAAGCCGCATCCAGCAGCCGGTCGGCGCCGGACGCCATACGCCACGCCCGCTCCTGCGGCCACCCGTCGCGCGGCGCCACCAGGCGCAGATGGAACAGCCCGCCATTGGCCATCGCCCGCGCCACGGCGCCGATATTGTCAGCCAGTTGCGGCCGCACAAGGATGACAACCGGCGTGTTGCCGATGGGCACAAGATCGGCGCCGCCGTCACGTCCGGTCATGCGTCGATGTCCATTCGTCCGTCGTGATGAAGATAAAGGCCGGTGGGTGGCAGGTCCGGCAAATTGAGCAAGGGCGTGTTGACGCCGATCGGGGCGCGACGATTGGCCATCCGCTCCGCAAGCGCTGCGGGAAGCCCCACGGCCGGCGGGCAAGGTGAGGTCACGAACACATGGAAATGCCGAGGTCGAGCATGGCTGAATGGCGCGAAGGCAAGCGTCACGCTGGCGCCCTCAGGGACATCGAAAATATTGCCATGCCGGAACGCGTGCCCGTCGTCGCTGACAACCCAGACGGCGCACCCGCCGGCTGCGCGCGTGACGGCGTCACGCGGTAGCTCGATGGCGCACAGACCGGGCGGTGCTGCAAAGCGTTCGGCGATGTGAACCATGCCGCAATCGGCGTCGGGGTCGATGACAACTGGCGTTGGCGCAATCTCCGGCTCGATCACGTTCTTCCGAACACGCTCGAAAGTCAGTACATGGCGTTCGCCGAGGGCAGCAAAACGTGCGCGAACACGCTCGCTCGGCGCGGCGCAGAGCTCGGCCAGGGCAGATGGGGCCTCGGGGCCGAGCATCAGCACGCCGAGGCCGAAAGCATGGGTGAATTCCAGGCTACCGACGCCGGCAGCCCTGATTTCCCCCCAGAACTTCCAAACCCCAAAATCCCGCACCCGGACGTCGGTATCGTGGAACAGCACGACCGCCCGGCTCGATAGTTTTTGCTTCCACGTCTCGAAATCGTGGCGCACCGCATCGTAGGTGTGAAACCCATCGATATGGAGCAGATCGATGCTGCCATCCTCAAACTGCCCCACCGCATCGTCGAAATTGGTGCGCAGCAGACGCGAGAAGCCGCCGAAATGCGCATCGTTAAACGCGGAAAGGTCGAAAAACACCTCCCCGCCATAGGCGCCGGCGTGATCGTCCCCGGCCCAACTGTCGACGGCCGTGCAGTCGCACGCAAAACCACCGCGCTGCACCGCCTGGCACATGGCCGCATAGGACACGCCGGCATGCGTGCCCAGCTCCACAATCCGCCGCGGCCGCGTGTTCGCCACCAGCCAATGCGCGAACGGCACATGGCCATGCCAGGCGCTATTGGCCGTGGCGCGCAGATTATCCCAGAACAGCGGGTCCAGGGACGGGTCGAGCAGCGGCGTCACAGGGGTCAGTTCCGGCGCCAAATCGTGCCGGTGGCGCTGTCTTCCAACTGGATACCGCGTCCATCGAGCGCGGCGCGCAGACGATCCGCCTCGGCAAAGTCGCGCGACTTGCGGGCATCGAATCGCGCCTGCACCAAAGCGTCGATCTCGGCGGCGTCGTCCCCGCTGCGGAACCAATCTTCCGGCCTCTGCTGGAACAGCCCCAGCACGTCACCCGCCGCCCGCATGCCCGCCGCCGCCTCGGCATCCCCGGCCATGGCGGCGTCGGCCAAGGCGTGAATGCCGGCAAACGCCAACGGCGTGTTGAGATCGTCGCAGAGCGCATCGAGCACCGATGCCGGGATTTCCGCCGCGGGTTCGGCCGGCGTCCGCTCCAGCGCGCGATAGAAACGGTCCATATCCCGCTTGCATTCCAGCAGCGCCGCCTCCGTGAAATCCAGCGTCTGCGAATACTGCGCGCGCAGCAGCAACATGCGGATCGCCTCGGCTGGTGCCAACTTCAACACGTCGCGCACGGTCAAGAAGTTGCCGAGCGACTTGCTCATCTTGGTGCCGTTCAACGTCAGCATGCCGTTATGCACCCACACCCGGGCGAACTGGCTGCCCGGAAACGCGCAGACGGACTGCGCCAGCTCGTTCTCGTGATGTGGGAACAGCAGGTCGTCGCCGCCGCCATGGATATCGAAATTCTCGCCAAGATAGCGCCACGACATCGCCGAGCACTCGATATGCCAGCCGGGACGCCCTCGACCCCACGGGCTGTCCCAGCCAGGCAGATCGGGCGTGGAAGGCTTCCACAGCACGAAATCACCGCCATCGCGCTTGTAGGGCGCCACATCCACACGCGCGCCGGCCAGCAGATCCTCCGGCGCGCGGCCCGACAAATGGCCGTAATCAGGAAAACTCGGCACCGAGAACAGCACATGCCCCTCGGCGGCATAGGCATGGCCGGACGCGATCAGCTTTTCGATCAGCACGATCATCTCGCCAATATGCTGTGTCGCGCGCGGCTCCACATCCGGCGGCCGCGTGCCGAGCGAGGCCATGTCGGCATGGAAATCCGCCAAGGTGCGCGCCGTCACATCGCCGATGCTCTCGCCCGAGGCGTGGGCGCGCGCGTTGATCTTGTCGTCCACGTCGGTGATGTTGCGCACATAGGTCACGCGCGGATACAGCACCCGCAGCAGCCGGGCCATCACGTCGAACACCACGTCGGCGCGGGCATTGCCGATATGCGCAAGGTCATAGACCGTTGGGCCGCACACATACATCCGCACATGCAAGGGGTCGAGCGGCACGAAATCCTCGCGCCGGCGTGTGAGATTGTTGTGCAGGCGCAGAACGGACATGGAGTCTCCAGGGGATTGCGCAAAATGACGCAGGCGGAGGATACCGCGTGGGATCTCTCTTCACCAAGCGGCTGGCTGGCGCATGCCGTAATCGTTTGACACAAAGCCAGCTTCGGGGCCTATCCGGCCTGTAATGAAGCGCTTCGAACATCCATGAAATTCGCAATCCTGGCCATCGCACTCGGCGGCGGTGCCGTCATCGGCCTAGTGACCTGGTTCGGCGCGCAGGCGATCGGGCACGAGGTGCTGGAGGCCGGCTGGGCCATTCCGGCGACTCTGGTGCTGCATCTGGTGCAACTCTATTTGTCCGCGATCGCTTGGCGCGTCTCGGTGGGACTCCGCCTGCCGCGGCTGCGTGTCTATTTCCGGCTGCGTTGGATTCGTGAGGCGGTGAACTCGCTGCTCCCTGTGGCCCAAATGGGCGGCAACCTCGTCGGTATCCGCATGCTCGCCCAGCGCGGCGTGCCTGGTGCTGTGGCCGGCGCCGGCACCACGCTCGACCTCACGGTAGAGGCGCTGACG
This sequence comes from Rhodospirillales bacterium, assembly GCA_043732745.1. Taxonomy (GTDB): domain Bacteria; phylum Pseudomonadota; class Alphaproteobacteria; order Acetobacterales; family Acetobacteraceae; genus CAIQQQ01. The sequence goes on along the minus strand of JAYTHH010000297.1, from coordinate 5,350 downwards.
CAATTCCTGTGGACCATTGTCGGCATCGCCGTGCTGACCGCCATCAGCTCTGATCAGAGCTGGAAGCCATGGGTGGAGGGCGGCCTCATCACCATGGGCATCGGCCTCGCCGGCTTCGTGATCGCCCAGCGCGCCGGCATGCTGCGCCTGATCGAAGCGCTCGCGTCGAAGCTGCAAAAGATGTTCCCGGGCCTTTCAGTGGAATCGGTGCGCGGCCTGCATGCCGAGCTGATGCGGCTTCAGGCCAACCGCCTGGCTTTGGCCAAGGCGTCGGCCATCCATCTGCTGGCCTGGGCACTGGGCACGATCGAGGTTTGGCTGGTGCTGACGGCGATGGGCGTGCACGTGACCACGTCCGAGGCGCTGGTGATCGAAAGCCTGGGCATGGCCGCCCGCAGCGCCGGCTTCGTGGTGCCGGGCGCGCTGGGCGTGCAGGAGGCCGGGTTCATCCTTGTCTGCGGCCTGTTCCAGATCCATCCGGACACCGCCATCGCACTCTCGATGGTCAAGCGCGTGCGCGAGATGGTGGTGGGCATTCCAGGGCTGGTGGCGTGGCAATGGAGCGAAGGCAAGCGCGTGGTTCGCAGAAGGCATGTGGTTCGAGATTGATGACCTTCGCCGCATTGCAGCATCGGTGTGATTTTTCGATGCAGCACTGTAGCGTTCGGCTAAGCAATATCGCCTGAGATTGAATCAACCGTGCGATAAAATTGCTCAATCAAACAAGCTCTGCTGAACATTCAGGACATGCCGGAATGGACGTCGACCTGCTTCTGAGTTGCGGCACCTTCCTGTCGCACTGCACCGATCTCAACGAGGCCGACACCGTGATCGCCGATGGCCGCGTGCTGATGCGCGGCCGCCGCGTGGCGCATGTCGATGTCGACGCCGTGCTGGCCGAACCCAGGCGGCTCTGGGGCGCGTGATCGAGGCCTGGATTCCCGTCGTTGTCGCGGCGGCCTTGTTTCAGACGTGGCGCACCGCGCTGCAACAAAAGCTCCGCAGCCGGCTGGGCGTGAACGCCACCGGCTTTGTCCGTTATGTGTATGCGATGCCGACCGGGGCGCTGCTGCTAGCACTGGCGGCCTGGGCCTCGCCTGGCCATCTGCCGCACATCACCCTGCGCTTCGTGGCCGAATGCGGGCTGGGAGGGCTGCTGCAGATCATCGGCACAACCCTGCTCATCATGGCGTTCGGCTATCGCAACTTCGCCGTCGGCACCGCCTATTCCAAGACCGAGTCGGTCCAAGGCGCCATCATCGGCGCGATCGTGCTGGGCGAGGTGCTGAATGGGTTGGCGTGGATCGGCATCGGCGTGGGCGTGATCGGCGTGCTGGTGCTGTCGCTCGCCGGGCGCGGCCTCAAATTCTCAGAACTGCTTGGTGCCACCGTGCAGCCGGCGGCCCTGTGCGGCCTGGGGGCCGGCCTCTGCTTCACCTGCACCGGCCTGCTTATCCGCGTGGCCACCAACCGCCTGCACAGCCCCAACATCGTTCTCGCAGCGCTCCTGGCGCTGGTGACCACCAACCTGCTGCAGACGCTGATGCAGGGAAGCTATCTGGCGTGGCGTGAGCCGGAGCAGTTCGTGGCAGCGTTCACCACATGGCGCAGCTCAGCCTGGGTCGGCACCCTCTCCGCCTGCGGCTCGGCCTGCTGGTTCTTCGGCTTCGCCTCCGCCCCGGTGGCACTGGTGCGTGCACTGGGCCAGATCGAGATGGTTTTTACACTCGCATTCAGCCACTTCTACCTGCGCGAAACGCTGCGCCGGGCCGACGTGGCGGGCCTCCTGTTGGTGGTCGCGGGCGTGTTGCTAGTGCTGATGGGTCGTTAGGCCGGGCAGTTCTGCTGAAGCTCTGGTCTTTCCGAATAACGCGGCAATTAACGCGGTTTTAAGATCCCCGGGTCATCATGCCGTGGTCAAGGCTTGGTCAAGGCAGTCGTGTTTCGACCAATAACCAACTGACCTATTGGAGGACCGACTTGCCCCCTCTCGACACGCACGAGCCAATTGCCCGAGTGCTCAGCGACAGAACTCGCGGGCGCGCCTGTCCCGTATCTCACCTTCAAGCAGCCTTGCAGGGCATATCGGCAGGTCTGCTGATGTTCGACGGTAAACTTCAGGTCCTCTTCACCAATGAAGGACTAGCGACCACGCTGGGGATCGAGCCTGCAACAAGCCAGCAGGCTGTCACGTTGCTCAACCTGCTTCAAGGTAGCGCGATGCTGAACGAAGTGACAGTAGAACAAATACACGATATTTGCCTGGCAACGATCAACACGCCTCGCTATCATCGGAGTAGGCTGACCGTTACTGTGGGGCAGGCTCTTCGGATTTTCACCTTTTCGGTCAGTCCGCTGAGCGATGGCAACTGGTTGGCATCTTTCGAGGATGTCACCGTTCTGCACACGGCCGAAATTGATGCCGTCGAACTGGCGATGTGCGATCCGCTGACCGGCCTGCCGAACCGAGAGCTTTTCAAAAGGCGGGTGACCGCAGCGCTGGCCGACGAAAGTGCAGATCGTTCCGATGGTCGCAGATCGGCAACCGCCGGCACTGGGCCAGGCGTCATGCTGATCGACCTGGACCGGTTTAAGGTTGTCAACGACACACTAGGCCACCCGATAGGCGATGCGCTCCTGCGCCTTGTGGCCAAAAGGATGCGCTTCGTCCTGCGGTCGCACGATCTGATAGCCCGGCAGGGGGGCGATGAATTCGCACTGCTGGTGATGCCTGGGCCCGAGCAGCATAACTTCACCCGCCTTGCCAAGCGCATCATCGATGTGCTGGGCAGGCCCTATCTGGTCGATGGCCACATTATCAACATCGGCGCCAGCATCGGTATCGCGGTGTTTCCGTCTGACGGAGCCGACCACGACCAACTTCTCCGCGGCGCAGACCTGGCATTGTATCACGCCAAAAATTCCGGTCGCGGTACATTCAGCTTATTCGAAACGGAGATGGATACGCGTGCCCTTGCCCGTCGTTCGCTGGAGATCGACCTGCGCAAGGGATTGGCCCTGCGCCAGTTTGAACTGCACTACCAGCCGCAAATCGACCTCGAGTCCGACACTATAATGGGTTTCGAAGCCCTGCTCCGCTGGCATCACCCTGAGCGCGGCATGATCTCGCCGCTGGAGTTCATTCCGCTCGCCGAGGAGATCGGGTTGATTGTTCCGATCGGAGAGTGGGTCCTGCGCGAGGCTTGCTGCAAGGCGGTGGGGTGGCCGGACAGCATCTCAATCGCCGTCAATGTCTCATCCCATCAATTCGAGGATACAGCCAGGCTCATCAGTATGGTGACCACAGCACTTGCGGCGTCCGGCTTACCTGGAAACAGGTTGGAAATCGAGATCACCGAGAGTGTGCTGCTGCGCAACGAGAAGGCGGTGCTGGTGGCCTTGCACCAGCTTCGTGCCATGGGCGTTCAGGTGGCGATAGATGACTTTGGGACGGGGTATTCGTCATTGAGTCAGTTGCACAGCTTTCCCTTCGATAAAATCAAAATCGACCGGTCCTTCGTGACAGACCGGGGGGATAGTGCCGGCCAGAATGCCATTATCCGCGCCATCACCGCACTAGGGGGCAGCCTGGGCATGTCTACCATAGCCGAGGGTGTAGAAACGCCAGAGCAACTGGAAAGGATCCGAGCCGAAGGTTGTAATTCCGTCCAAGGTTATCTGTTCAGCCGTCCTGTACCCATCGAACAGGTTGAGCATCTTATCTCTATGTTCGCAGTCGTCGATTCAAAGTCAGTAATCCTTAGTTGATAGGCTCATCCATGCCCAAGCTTTATCGCGTGCTCTATTGCAGCCGGAACTCCATTCCGGGTACGTCCGAAGCTATCGCGGCGGATATTAGGGCGATCCTTGCGGTTTCGCGTGCGAACAACGCGCGCGACGGTATAACGGGTGGCCTGCTGTTCAGCGAAGGTTGTTTCGCCCAGATACTCGAAGGACCGATCGCGGCTGTCGAAAACACATTTGAGCGTATTCAGTGCGACAACCGGCACGGCGAAGTGACTGTGCTACAGGCCGGCCCAATCGAGGCGCGCGAATTCCCCGACTGGTCCATGGGGTTTACCGGAACGGAACCTGAAGGAGACGCTCTCGGCGGCGTCACGCTGGCCAGCGCATTCTCGGGCCAGTCAAGCGGCGGCAATGACTTACTGAAACTCCTCAAGGCCGTCGTCTTGCGCGAGACGGACTGGCTCGAGCCGGCGTTAGTAATGGTGGCTTCAGAGTAGGAGGCGATCTAGGGCATCATCTGACCAATCGGAATCATCCGATCGGATAAAGATGCTCGCTAAAACAGAGACCTAGAGATTTTCTCCGATCCCTCTCAATCGGAAAAGGTCTGGTAGTCCGAACCTGACACTTGGCCCCCGACCAGTCAGGTGATTCGGCCCTCTTTCCGTCAGATTTTTACCACTAGGCGGGCTGTTACGCAGCAAAAGCGCCGCTCGACCTACCCGCCAGCCGCGGCCAATCCCTTGTCCAGATCCGCCAGAATATCGTCGATATGCTCGATGCCGATACAAAGCCGAACATAGCCCGGCGTCACACCCGTCGCGGCCTGCTCGGCCTCGGATAGCTGCGAATGCGTGGTCGTGGCCGGGTGGATCGCAAGGCTCCGGCTGTCGCCGATATTGGCCACATGATAAAACATCTCAAGCGCCTTGATGAAACGCGCGCCCGCTTCCGCGCCGCCCGCAAGCTCGATGCCGACCATCCCGCCCATGCCGCGCGGTAAATATTTTCGGGCAAGCTCGCCCTCTGCGCCCTCAGCCACGGACGGATGGGTGATCTTCACCACCTCCGGCCGCGTCCTCAAAAAGCCCACCACAGCCATCGCGTTCTCGCAATGCGCCCGCATACGCAATGTCACAGTTTCAATGCCCTGCAGGATCAGGAACGAATTGAACGGACTGATCGCGGCCCCGAGATCACGCAGCACCGTCACCCGCATCTTCAGGATATAGGCGATCGGCCCCAGCGGCTTCGCGGCCTGGGACCAGACGGCCCCGTGATAGCTCGGGTCGGGCGTGTTCAGCAGCGGCTGCCGCTCCGGGTGCGCCTCCCAGTCGAAATTGCCACCATCCACCACAATGCCGCCGATCGACGTGCCATGCCCGCCCAGATACTTGGTCAGCGAATGCACCACGATTGCCGCACCATGATCGAACGGCCGCACCAGCAAGGGCGCTGCGGTGTTGTCCATGATCAGCGGAATGCCGAACCGCCGGCCGATCGCGGCCACCTCGGCGATCGGGAACACCCGCAACTTTGGATTGGGCAGTGTCTCGGCGTAATAGGCGCGCGTGCGGTCATCCGTGGCCCGCGCAAACGCCTC
>JAYTHH010000296.1:0-4045 GCA_043732745.1 Rhodospirillales bacterium | reverse complement strand
ATGACGCCGTAGACCGCGCCGGGGGCGGCCTTGGAGACGTTCTCGGCAAGGTTCGGTATAAACTCAATAAACACCGCACCCACGACTGCGCCTCGGATCGAAGTGCTTCCGCCGATCAACAGACCGACAAAAAGAGTGATCGAAAGAAAGAAGGAAAAACTATCCGGCGAGACGAAACCCACAGCCACGGCGCCGAGCGAGCCGGCAAGGCCGGTCAGCGTGGCACCCACGGCAAAGCTGCGGGTCTTAACCATGGCGACGTTGACGCCCATGGCCTCGGCGGCCAGCGGATTATCGCGGATAGCGCGCATGGCGCGGCCGATGCGGCGCTGCACCAAGTTGGACGTCGCCAGGAACAGCAATACGGCCACCGTCAGGACAAATAGATAGACATAGAGGTCGGGCGAGATCGGCAGGCCAAGTGGCGCGTCCGGCTTGTCGAGCACGATACCCTGCACACCGCCTGTCATGCCTTCGAATAGCCGATATTTGAGCAACTGCGGGGTCGCTATCGCCAGCGCGAAGGTGGTCAGAGCTAAGTATGGCCCGCTAAGCCGCAATGCAGGAAAGCTCACCAGAAATCCCGCAGCCCCGCAGATAACCGCTGAGACAGGCAAGGTAAGCCAGTACGGGCAGGCGAACTGGTCCATCAGAATGGCCGTGGTGTAGGCGCCCAACGCATAAAAGGCACCGTGGCCCAGTGAAATCTGGCCCGTTAAGCCGGTGACGAGAGTGAGCCCAAGGATCGCAACCGCATAAACCGCCACCATGGTGAGCTGGAACAGCTGGTATCCGCTCGCGAAGCTGGCCGGCAGTACGATCGCGGCCAACAGAAGCAGGGCGGGCTTCATACCCTGCTTACCACGATGCGGCCAAAAAGGCCTGAGGGGCGCAGCACGAGCACCGTCACGATGATCACCAACGCCATCGGCAGCTTGAGTTCGGTGCCGACGACATATGCGCCGCCGAGATTTTCGATCACTCCCACAGCAAACCCACCCACGACGGCGCCAAGAGGATTGGTGATGCCGCCGAGTAGGGCCCCAGCGAAGGCATAAAGCAGCACGCCGGACATCATGTTGGGATCGAGAAACACCACCGGCGCCACCATTACTCCGGCGACGGCGCCTATCGCAGCGGCCAGCCCCCAGCCAAGTGCCAGCATCCTCCCCACGGGCACGCCCACCAGCCGGCTTGACACTGGATTGTAGGCGGCGGCGCGCATAGCAAGGCCCAGGCTTGTGAAGCGGAAAAATCCATAGACCAGCAACAGCATTGAAAGTGTTACTGCTGTGGCGCCGAGCTCGTGGCGTGAAACGAGGCCGCCCGCTAGCGGCGGACCTTCGCCGAACGGACTTTGAAAGGGTTGCAACGTGTAGCTGAACATCAACCCGGCAAGGCTGTTCAACGCCAGCAGCAGCCCAATGAACACACCGACCGAGGCCAGCACCGGCGCGCCTGCCAGCGGCCTCATAAGTATGCGCTCAAGCGCCATGCCGGCGGCGAACGAGACCACAATGGTGATCAGCAGCGCCGGCCAGTAAGGTATACCGGCCTGGATTAGCGTAAGGGCAATATAGGTGGAGAACATCGCCATCTCACCCTGAGCGAAGTTTACCAGATGAGTGGCCTGGTAGATCATCACCAGAGATAGCGCCACGCTTGCATAGATTCCGCCGGTGGCGATGCCGGCTACGAGTTGGTGCAGAAACCCATCCATCTCAATACCCCAGATAGGCACGACGCAGCGCGTCGTTGCTGCGGATATCGGAGGATGCTCCATGCATGGCGATGCGTCCGGTCTCTAGCACGTAGGCGGTGTCGGCCAGATCTAGCGCCAGATTGGCGTTCTGCTCAACCAGCAGCAGGCTCACGCCGCGCTCACAGCGGATACGCGTCATGATGGCGAAGATCTCACGCACGATCAGCGGTGCGAGGCCAAACGAAGGTTCGTCAAGAAGCAGCAACTTTGGGCGCAGCAACATCGCCCGCGCGATCGCCAGCATTTGCTGCTCACCACCTGAGAGCGTGCCGGCTTGCTGGTTCAGGCGCTGCTGTAGTTGGGGGAACAGGGCGAGTAAATCCTGCAGGTCGCTTGATACCTCGCGGTCACGCCTCGTGTAGGCGCCAAGACGCAGGTTTTCCGAAACAGTGAGCTCGGCGAACGTGCCGCGCCCGTCCGGCACATGGGCGATCCCCCGGCGCGCGATAACCTCGGTCGCCAAGCCATCGATGCGTTCACCTGCGAAACGGATTTCGCCGGACGTCTGGCACATGCCGCAGATCGCCCTCATGGTCGTCGTCTTGCCTGCCCCGTTGGCTCCAAGCAGCGACACGGCGCCGCCTTCGGGCACGGTAAAATCAAGTCCATGCAGCACTCGTGTCTCGCCATAACTAGCGTGTAGTCCAATGACTTCAAGCAGCATGGGCCGTCTCAGTGTCACCGAGATATGCGCGGATCACCTCGGGTTCGCAGCGCACCTGCTCTGGCGTGCCGCAGGCGATGCAGCGCCCAAATTCCATGGCCACCACCTGCTCGGACACGCGCATGACCAGCGCCATATGATGTTCCACCAACAGGACGGACAGGTTGTAGCGGTCGCGAAGGCCTATGATCAAATCGCCCAGCGCATCCACCTCGCCATGGGTGAGGCCAGCGGCCGGTTCGTCGAGCAACAGCAGTTTTGGCCGGCCAATCAGGGCGCGGGCAAGCTCCACACGCTTGCGGGTTCCGAACGGCAAGCCGGCCACGACACGATCGGCATCGGCCTCAAGGCCCAGATCGGCAAGGATGCCCGCAAGGTCTATACCGATCTCAGCCTCCTCACGGGCCACCTCAGGAAGGTTCAGCGTGTTGGCGACATAGCCGGTGCGGAAGCGGCCATGAGCACCAACCAACACGTTCTCGTTCACCGTCATGGACGGAAACAGCGCCACATTCTGAAAGGTGCGGCCGATGCCAAGCCCCACCCTGGCATGGCGTGCAACGCCCACAATCGAACGTCCGGAAAAGTATAGATCGCCACGGTTTGGCCGGTAAATGCCGCTTATGCAGTTGAACAGCGTTGTCTTACCTGATCCGTTCGGGCCGATCAGTCCACAAATCTGACCGGTTCGGACGGTGAAGGACACACCGTCAAGAGCCACAATTCCGCCAAAGCGGACTGCGACATCCTTGATCTCGAGCAAGGCATCGCTTCGCGTCGTCTGGCCAGCCTGCATTGGCTGTCGCCTCCCCGCGTGTGCCGTCTTATCCGGGAATGCCGGGGGCTTGCTTCACGTTGTGGCGAGCCTAGCCTTGAGGTTTGGGTGAATGCAATGTTCTTTGTAAGCCGAACACTCCGGTTATTTTCGCTACGTGGGTTTCCGCTTCTTGAATTAATTCACCCGCAACTAGGCGAGATCGTCCCTATGCCGGTCACAAAGGACACAAGCACCACAAACAGAAAGAGATCATCGTCCAGCTACGGCAGGTCGAGGTTCTGACCGGTCAAGGTCTTTCTATTGCAGTCGCCCTAACCGGTTGTACAAACGCCTAACGGGTGGCCTCCAGACCCAGGCGGGTGAGGTGGCTGGCCAAATTCGGACACGACTGTAAGTGGAATATCCTGCCTGAACTCGTCACCTTTGGTGTCGATCAGGAGTGAGGATGACGAAACGCACACGGCGGGCGCACAGCGCAGTTTTGAAGGCAAAGGTGGCACTATCAAGCGACATCAAAAACCCAGCCATGAGCGACACTGAAAACCCAGCCACCTCCGCTACTGTGATACCCCGGCGGATGCCGGTGTGGGTGTCGCCTTGAGGAGCCCTGAACGACGCTTCTCGCGCAATCGGTAACTGTCGCCGCGAATGGTCAGCACGTGGATGTGGTGCAGCAGGCGATCCAGGATCGCTGTCGCCACGACCGCATCGCCCAGCACCGCGCCCCAATCGCCCACGGCGCGGTTATACCAACCCGTCTAAAGACTGACACACGCCCAGTCGCGGCTTCCGATCGAAGTTATACGGGCGGGATCTGCGATGAGCCAGTTCCAGGCCGTTT
>JAYTHH010000295.1:0-4055 GCA_043732745.1 Rhodospirillales bacterium | reverse complement strand
TAGATCGGGCGGTCCCGCATGTCCGGCCGGATGGGCGCATCGTGCCGGGGCACGCAGCGAAACAGCGCCAACAGGCGTTCGGCGTCCGGCATATCGTCGCCAGCCCAAAGGGCGTTGCCGATACGGGTGGCCTCGGTGTCCAGCCCGATGAACCAGCGCCAGTCGGGATCGACCAAAGCCGGCAAGGGGTCGATATCGGCCTCGATGGCGAGCATATGGCGCAACCAGATGGCGATGGCACGGCCCAGCGCATCGCGGCCGCCGGGCGTGCCGCCGAGATTGAGCACGGTGTCGAAGGCGTCGCTGCGGCCCCAATAGTCGGCGGCGTTGTCATCGGTGAGCACCGAAAGCTCGGCCACTGCGGGGGGCGCCAGCATGGCCAGCAGAGGACTGGCGCGGCGTTGTTGCTCATGGGTTTCGATAGCATCGGCATCCGCCAGCAGGATGGTGCCCTCATGATAGGTCACGCGCTGCGGGCGGAAGAACAATTCAGCGGCGCGCACGGTGGCGGCGTCGGTGCAGTCATGCAGCGCGTTGCGCAGGATGACATGCACAAGCTGCGTCATGAACAGCGGCGCCGTGGTGGCGTGCTCCGCCGTGGCCAGCCGCAGATAGGCGGCCTCGATGGTGGGGGCGGCCATCAGCGCATCGCGAAAGGTGAGAAAGACGGACCAGTTCTTGGCAGCATCCTCGTCCGCCAGCCTTGTGGAATCAGCCACGGCTCGCGGGTCGTCCAGCAATTTCGCGTGCAAGGCGCGCTCGGCGTCGCAGGCTTCCTCCGGCGGCATCAGTTCCGGCCGGGCGAGAAACGCCCGCAGGAAATCGTCGGTGAGGAGAAGGAAACCGTCCGGCGAGCGGTCCAGCAGCAGATGGCCGGAGGAGACCCAGAACTCCCTCATAGCGCCCTCGCTCATGGCGTCTGGCCGCCGAGCAGGCGGGTCAGGTCGACATGGTCTGGGTCCTCATCCGTCTCGACCAACGCGAACACGGGTGGCGCGCGGTCGCCACGCGGCGTCAGCGTGCGGAACCGCTCCTCCAGCCCCGTTTCGGTCATGGTGCGCTGGACGGCGATAACGGTGCCGAGCGGCAGATCACACAACGATGCGGCGAAGGCGACCTCCTCACGCGCGGCGGCAAGTGCGATGGCGGCGTCAGGCGCACCAAAATGCGTCAGCAGCTTGTCAGCCAGCAGGCGCGCCACGTGGTCCGCGTCGCCCTCCGCCACTTCCACCAACGTGGACCAGCCCAGGCTGTCGACTCCGAGAAAACCGGACCGCAGGGCGACACGAGCCTTGTGTGACAGCGTGGCAGGGTCGGAGGGCGCGAACACGAAGGCGCCGGACACCGCCCACTCGCCTGGCTCGGCCGTACGCTCGAAAACGAATGTGTCCGATGGATCAAGTTGCAGGGTGCGTGGCAGTTTCATCGTCCGACCTCGCCATCTACCAGCCAGCTCGGCACGCGCTGGGACACCGCAAGATCCTCTTCGCCGCCCGACATGCCGTAGCGACGCCAACTTTCCAGCGCCGCTTTCGGGCCACCCTGCGACCAGCCATCCAGCGCCAGCATGAAATGGCGGCCGAAGCTTTCAATGAACGGACCAGCCTCAAAATCGTCGAACCCTTCGTCGATCAGCGCCGCCGGCGGCGCGCCATCGCCGTGGTCGGACGCCATCACGCGCAAGGAGAATCCGAAGACGAGCCACGCGGGCACGTCCTGCTCAAGGCAATCACGGGGCCAGTCGATCTGCGCGCCACCCACCAGGGCACCGTCGAAATGCACGCGGTCCGGCCAGACCAGCGTCAGCGGCTTCTCCGGCGGGCTGATGGCGGCGAGTGAGTCGGCGATTGCAGCCAGGCCCGCGAAGATGACGTGGCGGGCTTCGGACAGTTTTTCCTCCGGCTCCAGCAGCACCGCACACTCCACGACATCCGGCCGACGCACCCAGATCAGCAGCCCGGCACCGGCGCCGGCCTCAGCTTCGGCCCGCGCCCGCTGCATGGCGTCGCCACCTTCGCGCAGCGCAATCTCGGAATACGGCGGCGGCAAAGCGAGCACGGGTTGTCTCCATGAGCGGACGAGACGCCTATATAGGAGTGTTGCCACCAAAGGACGAGTTCATGCCGCCAAGCCCACCGCATCCGGACCGTATCGTGTTCGCCTGTTCCTGCGAGGACACGATGGTGCTGGACGGCAAGGCGCTTTCGCACGCCGGTGGCGAATTGCGGACGGCCACCCAACTCTGCCGCGCCGGCATCGGCGCGGTACGCACCGCACTCGCCGAACGCCGCCCGATCACCATCGGCTGCACGCAGGAGGCGCCGGTGTTCGCCGAACTGGCGGATGAAGCGGGCCAGGAAATCCAGTTCGTCAATATCCGCGAGCAGGCGGGCTGGTCGGACGCCACTGGCACAGGGCCGAAAATGGCGGCCTTGCTGGCGGCCGGCGCCGTGGCGATGCCACCGACCGAACTCGTCTCGCTGACCAGCGAGGGCGTGGCGCTGATCTACGGGCGCGACGAGGCGGCGATCGAGGTCGCCAAACGCCTGTCCGACACGCTGGATGTGACGGTGCTGCTGTCCCGGCCCGGCGCGGTCACGCCGCCGTCACGTGACGATTTCCCGGTGTTGCGCGGCACCATCCGCACCGCAAGCGGCCATCTCGGCGCATTCGAACTGGTGGTGGACGACAGCGCCACGGCTTCACCATCCTCCCGCAGCCAGCTCCTCTGGGGCACGCCACGGGACGGCGCGGTGTCACGCTGCGATATCGTAATCGATCTCACCGGCGGCCCGGCCCTGTTCCCCGCGCACGACCTGCGCGACGGCTATCTACGGGCCGACCCGGCACGGCCGGAGACGGTGGAGCGTCTGATCCTGGACGCATCCCGGCTGGTCGGCACCTTCGACAAGCCAGCCTATGTCCGATTCAATGCCAGCCTGTGCGCCCACAGCCGCTCCAAGCGCACCGGCTGCACGCGCTGCCTTGATGCCTGCCCAACCGGCGCGATCACGCCCGCGGGCGACGTTGTGGCGATCAGTGCCGAGATCTGTGCCGGCTGCGGCGCCTGCGCGTCGGTGTGCCCGACAGGCGCGGCAACTTACGCGCTGCCCCCGGCCGAAGCGGTAATCGCACGGCTGCGGGTGCTGCTGGCAACCTATGCCCAAGCCGGCGGCCGCACGCCGGTGGTACTGCTGCATGACGAGGTGCACGGCCAGGCCCTGATCGACGCAGCATCGCGCCACGGCAAAGGTCTGCCGGCGCATGTGCTGCCACTGCGTCTCAACGAGGTGACGCAGGCCGATATCGCTCTGGTGGCCAGCGCCTACGCCTATGGCGCGGCCGGCGTGGTGGCGCTGGTGCGCGCGCAGCCGAGGCACGATATCACGCCCTTGCATCAGCTGGCGGCACTGGCGGCGGCCATCCTCACGCCGCTCGGGCTGGACGCGCCGCTTGTGGTGGAGACCGACGACCCCGACGCGCTTTGGGCGATCGGTGCCGGGCCAGTCGTCTCTTCCCCGTCGCGTTTCCTGCCGATGTCGACCGGCCGGCATCTGGCGGTGAGCGCGTTGAAGGAGCTGCACCGCGCGGCCGGGCAACCGCAGATCGCAACGAAGCTTCCAACAGGCAGCCCATTCGGCGCGGTCATTGTGGACACGCAAGGCTGCACGCTCTGCCTCGCCTGCGTGGCCGCCTGCCCAGTGGGCGCGCTGCGCGATGACCCGGACAAGCCGACCTTGCGCTTTGCCGAAGATGCCTGCGTGCAATGCGGGCTGTGCCGCGCCACATGCCCCGAGCGGGTGATAACACTCGAACCACGGCTCGACCTCACCGCCTGGGCGGCCGGCGCCATAACCGTGAAGCAGGAGGAGCCGTATCCGTGCCTGTCCTGCGGCAAGCCGTTCGGCGCGCGCAGTTCGGTCGAGCGGATCGTGGCAAAGCTTTCCGAAAAACACTGGATGTTCAGCGGCCCGAATGCACGGCGGATCGACGTGATCCGCATGTGCGAGGATTGCCGGGTAGGGGCTGTGATGAACGAAAGCTTCGACCCGCAC
>JAYTHH010000294.1:0-12798 GCA_043732745.1 Rhodospirillales bacterium | reverse complement strand
ATGCCCGATTGCGAGGCAGAAGATGGCAAACTATCAGACGGCATGTGAACGGATGGTGTGAAGGAGGATTGCATGGATGCCTCGGCCGAAACGGCGGCGTCCCGGGGGGGCAGATGATTCATTCTGGTCTCATGGTGGGTAATCCCAAGCGGCTGGGAAACAGTGAAAGGACGAAGCGGCTTGCCTAATCATCGCGGCATGGGTGTGCGAGAACGGGCATTACGGCCTGCCACAGGGACGTGTGGTTGATTCGAACCAAAACAAGGCACCTAAACCGTTTCGCCTTAGCGTGGTTTGCGGTCATAGCTGTTTGCTGAATAATATCAAACTCAAGGCTGCTAACATGCCAGCACTGCGGTAGAGAGGTTGCGTGGGCCGCGTCGCCTGCCAATCGATGCCTGAGCAGCCAAGCAAAGGAAATAATGTATGTCGGGCGAGCGCCCCATTCTCCTGGTCGACGATGACGACAGCCTGCGGGCCATGCTCGTGGAGCAGTTGGCCGTGGATGGCGAATTCGTGGCAATTGAGGCCACCACGCTGGCGTCCGCGGAAAAGCTGCTGGCGGCTCCGGATGCACGTTTCGACGCGCTGATCCTGGACGTCACGCTGCCGGACGGCGACGGCCGTGATCTGTGCGCCCGGCTGCGGCGCCAGGGGCTGAAGCTGCCGATCATCATGCTGACCGGTGCTGACGACGAAACCGACGTGGTGCGGGGATTGGATTCCGGCGCCAACGACTACATCGCCAAGCCGTTCCGCCTGGCCGAACTGCTGGCTAGGCTGCGCGCGCAGATGCGGATCTTCGAGAACAGCGAGGACGCGGTGTTCATCATCGGGCCCTATCAGTTCCGCCCTTCGGCGAAGCTGCTGCAGGACACGGTGCGCAACAAGCGCATTCGGCTGACCGAGAAAGAAGCTGCGATCCTCAAGTTCCTGTATCGCGCCGGTACCACGCCGGTGGCGCGGCAGGTGCTGTTGAACGAGGTGTGGGGCTACAACGCCTCCGTCACCACGCACACGCTGGAGACGCATATCTATCGGCTGCGCCAGAAGATCGAGCCCGATCCGGGCAATCCGCGGCTCCTGATCACTGAGGCGGGCGGGTATCGGCTTGATCCGTCGGCAGCGCCGGTGCCCGCGGGCGGCTGACGGCGTTGGGATGGTGGACTTCGTCCACTATCCCAACGATTCAATTCTGCAAGAACGACGCGCGGGCCAACTGGTCGAATTCGCCCACCGTGAGCGTTTCCGCGCGTCGGGCGCCGTCGATCTCGACGCGGGCCAGCAACGCCTCACCGCCGACCGATTTCAATGACCCGCGCAACATCTTGCGGCGCTGGCCGAAGGCGGCGGCGGTCATGCGTTCCATGGCGCGGAACAGCTCGGGCGACGGCTGGGTGGCGTGCGGGGTGATGACCACGATGGCGGAGTGCACCTTCGGTGGCGGGCTGAACGCCTGGGGTGGGATGCGCAGGCGGAACTCGCACTGTGCGACCCACTGCGCCAGAACGCCGAGGCGCCCATAGCCGTCGCTTCCGGGTGCCGCGCAGATGCGAGCGGCTACCTCCTCCTGAAACATCAGGGTGAGTTTTTCCCATTCCGCTGCCTGACGCAGCCAACCCACCAGCAAGGGCGAGCCAATATTATAGGGCAGGTTGGCGACGATCTGTCGCGGTGCTGGGACAAGCGTCGCCAGATCGACCGCCAGCGCATCGGCCTCGATGATGCGCAGCCGGTCCGGGTGGTGCAATTGCAGCTCGGTAACGGCACGCACCGCACGGCTGTCCACCTCGATGGCGGTCACGCTGGTGGCCGCGGTGTCGAGCAAGGCGCGGGTCAGCCCGCCCGGGCCGGGGCCGACCTCCACCACGTGCCGTCCGGTGAGATCGCCGGCCTGGCGGGCGATGCGCGAGATCAGGTTGGCGTCGAGCAGGAAGTGCTGGCCGAGCGATTTGCGGGCATCGAGCCCATAGGCTCCCACAACCTCGCGCAGCGGAGTAAGCGGGCGGGAATTGGTCGAAACTGGGTTAGCCACGCAGATCGATCACCGCCCGGCGCTGCAGATCCCGCATGAGCTGGCGTGAAGCCAGTTCAATCCGTTCGCCCAGAATTTTCTCCACCAGCTCGGCCCGCGAAGGAATTCCCAAATTCTTCTGCTCGCGTGAACACAGCATCACCACGCTGATGCCATCCTCGTTCGGCAGCGGCGGGGAGGCCTGACCCAGCGTCAGCCCGCTGAGAAGCTGGCGCATCTGCGGATTGGCCACCGTTTCGAGGCGTATCTCACCCGGATCTGTGGGGCGGACATTGCCGGCGGCCGCGTTGGCGGCCTCGATGGCGTCGCAGCTTTTGGCCGAAGCGCTGATCTTCTTCGCCCCTTCCAACTGCGCCAACTGCTGCGGCGTGGGCGCGCTCGGGTCGAGCCGCTGGGCGAATGGCAGCCACACCTGGCGAATCTTGAGGATGGTGGCGGGGTCACGCCCTACTTCGCGCTTGGCGCGCAGCGTCACGATGGAATAGCCGCCGGCAACCTTGATCGGGTTGCTGATGGCGCCGGTCGGCATTTCGCGCACCACGCGCAGCACGGCGGGATCGAGCTGGTTGCCCTGAAGCCAGCCGAGATCTCCGCCCTGCAAGGCGGTCTGGGACTGGCTGAACTGGGCTGCGATCACCGTGAACGGTGCGCCAGCGCGGAGCTGACCGATGACGGTGTCCACGAAGCGGCGCGCCTCGGCGTCCTGCGAGGGATTGGCAACGGGCGTGAAAATCTCGCCCACGCGATATTCGGGCTGGCCGATCTGCGCTTTGATCTGGTTCTCCTGGTCCGCCACGTCTGCATCCGACGGCTCGCCCTGCTGTGCCACCTGCTGGCGCAACACGCGGCCCCAGGCGATCTGCACGCGGAACTGGTCGATCAGCGTGCGCAGCTCCACACCGGCGCCGTTAAGCTGGCGCGCCAGGGTGCCCGGCGTCATGTTGTTGCGGCTCTCCACCTCGCCGATCGCGGCTGCGATCTCACGGTCCTGCACCACCACCCGGCGACGCTGGGCCTCCTGCAGGCGGAGCCGCTCGTCGATCAACTGCCGCGTCACCTGGCCGGACAGCCGTTCCAGCACGTCGTTGGTGATAGGCAGGCCAGTGGAGATGGCGAACAGGCGGCGCCGGTTCTCCACGTCGCCACGGCTGATGACATCGCCGTTGACCACGGCCACGATGGCCGAATCAGGCGGTGACGTGTCCGGCTTTGCCGCAGCCGATGGCGCTGCCCCCGGGCGTGCGGCAGGGGCTGGCGGCTGCGCCTGAGTGGCGGCAGGCAACAGCATGGGAAGCGCCAGGGACAGAATGAGCAGGCGAAGAGTCAGTCGTGTGGACATGAAAGCGGTTCGATCCCTGCTAGATCATGATGGGTTTGGGTTGCTTACACGAACCCATGAACACGATCGCCAGAACAATAGGTTTACAGGCGTCATCGGCTCAAGAATTGCCGTTTAATAGGCCTTGAAGCCGAACTCGCCCACAGTCTTGAGCGTGATGTTGAATTGCAGACCGGTGTCGCCCCGGTCGAGCAGCACCGAGGTATAGCGCTTATAGAAGCGCAGGTCGAAGATGAAGCATTCGTCTTCATAGGTGGCGTTGGCCTCGAAGCCCACGAACTTGTTTAACCGAAGGTCTCGCCGCGCCGTGCCGCCCACGCGCCAGGCGTCATATCTGGCCGAGGCGCCCAGCGACACCTCGTTGCGTGGTGTGGCCAGCGCAGCCAGATAGGTGGGGCTGCCGGGCACGTCGTCGTAGAGGCGATAGGGCGAGGTGGACGACCACAGATAGCCGGCGTTCATGTTCACTCCCTTGTAGCCTGTGGCCAGTGTGAAGTCTGCGAAGCGGGCCTTGAAGCTCTTCTTGTCGAACCTTTCCCGCGCGGTGATGTCCAGATAGGGACCGGGGGAGAACGCCTGCCGTGCCACCACATCGGACACGGTGTTGCGCAGGCCGGACTGCGCGCTGAAATACGGGTCCTTCTCGGCGCGGCGGGACTGGCCGACCAGGCCCTCGATGCGGGCGCCGGCTGGGAAGTTCCATTCGCCCCGCAAGGCTGTGGCCAGGCGCACGCCGCCCTCCAGCCGATCGACGCCCTGCGAGCGGTTGCGCGCGAACAGGGTGGCGTCGGTGAAGTCGACGTCCAGGCTGTCCTCGTTGGAGATCCGGCCGTCGCGGTAGCTGGAGCCGCGAGGGCTGACCATCAACTTGGCGATCGGCTCGATGGTCTGCGTGCCCCAGCGCTCGCCGGCGCTGCGGACCAGCGGCAAGCGGAATTCGAGCGAGGCCGTGGGCATCGCCTGGCTGGCGGTGGCGGCGGAGATCGGGGAGTAGCTGGGAATGCGGGTCAGCCCATGCGAGTCGTAGGTGGCGCTGTCCACGTTGAATCCCAGCTTCCAAAGATCGCCAACCGGGCCGACGAACGGACGTTGCCAGCCCATCGAGAGATTGGCGCGCTTGGTGTTGGAGCCGTTGTCGCGCATCAGGTTGAAGGCGCCGGCATCGACATTGAATCGCCCGCCCAGCGCGTCCGGCTCACTCAAATAGGCGTATTGGGTGCGAGGCAGCAGAAAGGGCAGCCGCCCGGCATAGTTCACCGTGGTCAGGCTTTGGTAGTCGCTGAGATTGGTCTTGGACCACGAGCCTTTGCCGAAGCCTTCCACATATAGCGAACTGCTGAGGAAGTAGGCGGCCGGCGCGATCCGGTAGTCGCGCACATAAGTGGCCGATGTGGCGCGGTTGATGTCGAACCCATAGCGCCACGCGTCGTTGAGGACGAATTGGCCCTTCGCGAACACATGGCCCTGAAAGGCGCCGCGCTCGTCGGCGAGCGAGGCGGAAACCTTGGTGGTCCCGAAGTTGAAGCGCTTGCGGTAGTCAAATAGGAGCGCCTGTCCGGCCTGGCTGGTGATCTCCGGCGACACCGTCACATCGGAGCTTTCGTCGATCACCACGTAATACGGCACGATCGCGAAGGTGCCGAGATGCCTGCTGCCGAAGCCGAGAGACGGCACCAGCAGCCCGCTGGCACGTTTCTGTGTGGGGTCCGGATGCGCGAGATACGGCAGGTATAGTACGGGGATGCCGTAGATATCAATCACCGCGTCCTTGTACTCGATGCGCTTGTTCTCGACGTCCTGGATCGCTTCACGGGCGCGGATGTCCCATAGCGGGGCGCGGGTCGGGTCCTGGGCGCAGAGATTGCAGGTGGTGTAGATGGCACGCGTCAGCTCGTTCACTTTGGCATCGGTGCGCCGCGCGCCATTGGCGGCAAGCTGGCCGTTCTGCGACAGTAAGGCGCGCATGCCCGACAGCACCCCATCCTTCATGTCCTGGGTCAGCTCGGCATAGTCGGAAAACAGTACCTGGCCGTCGGCTTCCTGCAGCACGACGTGGCCAGTGGCTGCGGCGATGTTGGTGTTGCGGTCGAACACGATCTTGTCGGCGCGCAGGGTGCGGTCGTTCTGCCAGGCCTCCACGGAGCCCGTGGCGGTCACAACGCCGGCCTCGCGGTCATATTGCACGTCATCGGCGGTGAAGGTGATCGGGGCGTTGCGGTCCTGTGCCACAGCCGGCCGTGCCAAAGCGGGCAGCAGCAGGCCGAGCGAGACGACCGCGACGGCGCGGATCAGAAAGGGCGCGTGGGGCATCCCGGGAGTTTCAACCATCTTCAAGATGCAGCAGGAGGGCGGTCGACAGCATCAGCCCTGAGACGGCGGGCGCCCAGGCGGCCAGCATCGGCGGGATGGCGCCGCTCTGGCCGAATTCCTCCGCTACCTTGGACACCAGAAACAACGTGAAGCCAGCCGCCACGCCGCTGCCGATCATCTGTGCCACCCCGCCGCGGCGGGTTTGGCGCATGGAGAAGCCAGCCGAGACCAGCGCCATCGTACCGGCTAGCAACGGCAGAGCCAGCAGCGCCTGGAAATGCAGGCGGTGGCGAATCGCCGAGAAGCCAGAATTCTCCAAGAGCCTAATGAAGCCTGGCAGCGCCCAAACCGACAGCGTGTCCGGTGGGGAGAAACTGTCCTGCACACGGATCACGGTCAGGTTGGTGGGAAGAATGCGCTGCACCGGAGGACTCGGCAGGCCGCCGGGCCTGACGGTACGCGCGTCGTCCAGCGTCCATGCGGCGTTGCCCAATGTGGCGTTGCGGATTTCGATGCGCTCCAGCAGGCGGTCCTGGTTGTCCAGGCGAAACAGGCTGACATTCTGGGCGGACAATTTTCCGTCGTGCAGGCTGACGGTGCCGGCGTGCAGGATGGCGATACCCTGCGGCACCAGCTCCTGATCCGACTGGCGCAGCCAGAGCTGGCCGCCGGCGAGTGCCAGCGGGCCGCCTCCATTGCGCAGAAAGGTGTTGTCCATCGCCTCGGCGCGGGTGCGCATCACGGCCGATAGCGGGCTGATGGCGGCAGTGGCGAAGGCGCCCATCGCCACGGCGCACAGCACCGGAGCGGCGAGGAACTGCCAGGCGGATACCCCGGCGGCGCGCGCCACCACCAACTCGGACGAGCGGGTAAGGCGCCAGAACGCGAGAATGCCGCCCAGCAGCACCGCAAATGGAAGGATCTGCATGGCCACCCAGGGCAGTCGCAGGGCTGCGATGGTGCTCATGATCGCGTAGGTCGCACTCTCTTTGCCGATCCCGCGCCGCAGGATTTCAATGAAATCAAACAGCCCCACCAGTCCGGTCAGCCCGGCGAGCATGACCAGAACCGAGAATGTGAACGCGCGCGAGATATAGAGCGAAAGGGTGACGGCAATCGGCACGTTGGCGGAAAACTCCTGCGGCCGATGGTCGGCCAGCGCATTGTAGCCGCCCCAGGCGACGGAGGCGAGCCGCCGAAACGCCAACAAACCTACCCCGGCGGCAAAACCTTCCCAGGATTCATCAGCCCAAGTGGATCGAGAGCGTTCTTGATCCGCCGCATCATGTCCAGCTCCGCTCCGCCGCGCCAATCCGGCATCATATATGGCTTCAACTGTCCCACGCCGTGCTCGGCCGAGAAGCTGCCGTCCAGCGAGCGGACGATCTCGCCCACCATGTCCATGATCGCATGGTCCTGGGCCAGGAATTCCGCCGCGTCCATGTCCACCGGCTGCTCGAAATTCAGGTGGATGTTGCCGTCGCCCATATGGCCGAACGGCACCATGCGGATGCCCGGCATGAGCCGGGCGGACGCGTCTGCGGCGCGTGCCAGCAGTTCCGGCACCTTGGACACCGGCACGGACACATCGTTCTTCACGCTGGCGCCCTCGCGTTTCTGCGCCTCGGCGTGCTCCTCGCGCAGGCGCCACAGATTGCCGCGCTGGGCCTCGCTTTCGGCCATCACGGCTTCGGTGACGATCTCCGCCTCCATGGCAGCGGCCAGGACCTCCTCCATGATATCGCGCAATCCGGCGTCGGCGCGCGGCGTGGCCAGCTCGATCAACGCGTAATGCGGTGCCGGGTGGAACGGCAGGCTGGTATTGGGAATGTGGCGCAGCACGAAATCCATGCCGGCGCCGGACATGTATTCGAAGGCCTGGATGGCGGCGGGGTCGTGACGGTTGAAGCGGGTGTAGAGCTCCAGGGCCGCTTCCGCCGTGGCGACCGCGCACAGCGCCACCTCGGTCTCGGCGGCGCGCGGCGCCAGCTTCAACACCGCGGCGGTGATCACGCCAAGCGTGCCCTCGGAGCCCACGAAAAGCTGGCGCAGGCAGTAGCCGGTGTTGTCCTTGCGCAACCGGCGCAGCCCGTTCCAGATCTGGCCGTCCGGCAGTACCACCTCCAGCCCCAGCACCAGGTCGCGCGCATTGCCGTAGCGCAGCGTATTGTTGCCGCCCGCATTGGTGGCCAGAACGCCGCCGATCTGCGCCGTGCCCTCGGAACTGATCGAAAGCGGCAGCAGGCAGCCAGCATCTGCCGCCGCGTTCTGTGCGGCCTTCAGCGTCACACCAGCCTCCAGCGTTATGGTCATGTCGATCGGGTCGATGGCGCGGATCCGGTTCATCCGGCTCAGGCTGAGCACCAGTTCGGTGCCGGAGGCGGATGGCGTGGCGCCGCCGACCATGGAGGTGTTGCCGCCCTGCGGCACCAGCACCACGCCATCAGCAGCACAGATCGCCACGACGGACGCCAGTTCCGTTGTGTTGGCCGGCCGGATCACCGCCGGCGTGCTGCCCCGATACAGGCGGCGCCAGTCCTCGGTATAAGCTGCGGTGTCGGATGCCTCGGTCAGCATCCCACGATCGCCAACGATCGCGCTGATGGCGCCGAGGACAGCGGCGATGTCAGCCGCCTTAGTCTGTTTTGGTGCCTGTTCGGACATATTTTTCTCAGTGGCGCAGACGTGGCGCAAATGCTGGATGGCTGATCGGTGCAGGGTATCGGCAGCGGAGCCCAGGTCAATGGAGCGCGGCATCATGTTACGAACAGGATTGCTTTACGCTGCCGCAGCCTTTGCCGAGATCGGCGGGTGCTTCGCCGTGTGGGCGGTGCTTAGGCGCGGTGCGGCGTGGGGCTGGCTACTTGCCGCTGCCGGCCTGTTGGGCGGATTCGCATGGTTGCTGGCGCGCACCGATCAACAATTTGCCGGCCGGGCCTATGCAGCCTATGGCGGCGTGTATGTCGCGGCATCGTTGCTCTGGCTGTGGGCGGTGGAGGGTGACGCACCCACGCGCGTCGATCTGCTCGGCGTAGCGCTCATACTGGCCGGCGCCGCGGTCATTTTCCAACAGCCGTAGGTCGCGCCGCTCGACCTACCGGATGAGTTTGACGCGCTTGCCGTCGACTCCGAGCGCCAGCTTGCCGGATTTCAACGCCATGGCGTCGGCGCCGAACACGTCGGCCCGCCAGCCCGCGGTGCAGGCGACATTCGGGGCATCCTCGGTGGCGAGGCGGTCGATGTCCTCGGCGTTGGCCACCAGCTTCGGCGCCACGTGGAACTGCTCGCATTTGGCGGCCAACAACACTTTCAAAAGGGACACCAACGCCGGCGACGCTTTCGGCCCCTCGCGCTGGCCGGGCACCTCGGGCAGATCCGATTCGGGCAGTGCCTTCGCCTCGGCCACCGCCGCCAGCAGCGACGTGCCGGTCTTGCCTTCGGCGAAACCGCGGGTGATGCCGCGGGCGCGCGCCAGGTCGTCGGCGTTGGTCGGCGCCGTGGCGGCGATCTCCAGCAGCGCCTCGTCCTTCAACATGCGCTGGCGCGGGATGTTGCTCCGCTGTGCCTCACGCTCGCGCCACGCCGCCAGCGCGCGCAGTACGCCCAGCATGCGGCGGTTGTTGGTGCGCGGTCGAAGCCGTTCCCACATGGTTTCCGGGTTGGCGCGATAGGTGTTGACGTCGGCCAAAGCCGCCATCTCCTCGCCCACCCATTCGAGCCTGCCGTCCTTGGCCAACTGGTCGCACAATTTCTCATAGGCGCGGCGCAGATGCGTGACGTCAGCGGCGGCGTAGGTGACCTGGGCCGGGGTCAGCGGACGCGCGGACCAGTCGCTGAACCGGTGCGCCTTGTCGATCTGGCCGCCGGTGAGGCTGGAGACGAGGGCATCGTAGCCGACCTGGTCGCCGAAGCCGGCCACCATTGCGGCGATCTGCGTGTCGAACAGTGGTCGCGGCACGTCGCCGAACAGCAGCACGAAGATCTCGATGTCCTGCCTTGCCGCATGGAACACCTTCATCACATTCGTGTCCGCGAGGATCGCGCCGAGCGGGGCGAGGTCGATGCCGGGGGCCTGGGCGTCCACCACCGCGACCTCTGTGTCGGATGCCAACTGCACCACACACAACTCGGGCCAGTAGGTCCGCTCACGCATGAACTCGGTATCCACCGTCACGAATGTTTCGGAACGCAACCGGTCGCACAGGGCGGCCAGGGCTTCGGTGGTGGTGATGAAATCGGGGAGCGGGAATTCCGCGCGGGTCTGTCGGGCCATGCAACGGTCATACAGGGGATATTTGCGGGCCGGAAGGTGCGCGGATAGGTACTACCGGAAAGTGCGCGGATTCGAGTCCGGCTTGACAGGTGCGCGTGGCGGCGTGTTCCTGCCGCAGATTTTCAAGCAGGATTCCGCCAGATGCACGCCTATCGCACCCATACCTGTGGCGCACTCCGCGCCAGTGACGCCGGCCAGCCGGCCCGTATCTCCGGCTGGGTGCACAGCAAGCGCGATCATGGCGGGCTGCTGTTCATCGATCTGCGCGACCATTACGGCATCACCCAATGCGTGTTTCCGGCCGGTGCCGCAGCCTTCGCCGTGGTCGATCCGTTGCGCGTCGAGAGCGTGATCACCGTGACCGGCAAGGTCGTGGCGCGCGAGGGCACGATCAATCCGCGCCTTGCGACCGGCGAAGTGGAACTGGTGGCCGAGCATGTGGCGGTGCAGTCGGCCGCCGACGTGCTGCCGATGCAGGTGGCCGGCGATGAGCGCTATCCGGACGAGATCCGGCTGAAGAACCGCTTCATCGATCTGCGGCGCGACAAGGTGCACAAGAACATCATGCTCCGCGCCGCCGTCATCGCCAGCTTCCGCCGCCGCATGATCGATGCCGGGTTCACCGAATTCCAGACGCCCATCCTCACGGCGTCCAGCCCCGAGGGCGCCAGGGACTTCCTGGTGCCGGCGCGCAACCACCCCGGCAAGTTCTACGCGCTTCCCCAGGCGCCGCAGCAGTTCAAGCAGCTGGCGATGGTGGCGGGCTTCGATCGCTATTTCCAGATCGCACCGTGCTTTCGCGACGAGGCCTCGCGCGCCGACCGCTCGCCCGGCGAATTCTACCAGCTCGATTTCGAGATGAGCTTTGTCACCCAGGAAGACGTCTTCAACACGATCGAGCCGGTGATGGCCGCAGTGTTTGAGGAATTTGCCGACGGCCGAACGGTCACGAAGCCGCCGTTCCCGCGGATCCCCTACGACATTTCGATGTCGCTGTATGGCTCGGACAAACCAGATCTGCGCAATCCGCTGATCATCAAGGACGTAACGGAGCAATTTACGAATTCCGGCTTCGGGCTTTTCGCAAAGATCGCAGCCTCCGGCGGCGTCATCCGCGCGATCCCGGCGCCGGGCACGGCCGATCGGCCGCGCGGGTTCTTCGACAAGCTGAACGACTGGGCGCGTGAGGAAGGCGCGGGCGGACTCGGCTACATCCAGTTCGCGGCCGAGGGTCCGAAAGGCCCGATCGCCAAGAACCTGGAAACCGATCGTGCCGAGGCCATTCGCGTGGTCGTGGGCGCCAACCCCGGCGACAGCGTGTTCTTCGCGGCGGGAAACAAGGACGATGCGCCGAAATTCGCCGGCAAGGTCCGAACAAAGCTCGGCCAGGATCTCGGCCTGATCCCCCAGGGCGAATTCAAGTTCTGCTGGATCACCGATTTCCCAATGTACGAGATCGAGGAAGAGTCGGGAAAAATCGACTTCAGCCACAACCCGTTCAGCATGCCGCAGGGCGGCATGGAGGCGCTGGAGACTCAGGATCCGCTGACCATCAAGGCGTTCCAGTACGACATCGTCTGCAACGGCATCGAGCTGTCGTCGGGCGCGATCCGCAATCATCGCCCCGAAATCATGATCAAGGCCTTCGAGATCGCAGGCTACCCGGCGTCCGAGGTGGAGGCGCGGTTCGGTGGCATGCTGAACGCATTCCGCTTCGGCGCCCCCCCGCATGGCGGCTCGGCACCGGGCATCGATCGCATCGTGATGATGCTGGCCGACGAGCCGAACATCCGCGAGGTCATCCTGTTCCCGCTCAACCAACAGGGTGAGGACCTTATGATGTCGGCTCCGGCCGAGGTGGCACCGGCGCGGCTGAAGGAATTGTCGCTAAAGCTCGATGTGGCGCCAAAGGTCGTGAAGGCGTAATTTCGCGGCTTGGTGGTGCGCTCAGTTCCGTCCTGAACACACTATTATCTGGAGCACCACCTGGCCAATCGTAATCATCCGATCGGAAAAAGCTCTAGCTAGGCATCGCGGCGACTCGTTCCTGCAGGCGCAGAAGCCAAGGCGATTCAGGGAAACGCCCGAGGGCTTCGGACACCACCGAAGCGGCTTCGCTGGGGCGGCCAAGCGCCAGCAGGCATTCGGCAAGATCGGCTTGGAGGGCGTCGTGGGGATGGTTTTGCCCAACTTCGCGGAATCGCGCAATCGCCGCACTCCAATGGCTTTTCCGCATTGCCGAGAGAGCCCAGTTCCGGCCAATCCACAGACTTTCCGGGAAGGCGCGCCAAGCTCGGGAACAGAACTCATCGGCCTCATCCAAGCGAAGTGCGCCTAGAAAGGCCTCTCCGAGACGAAGATGCGCCTCATCGGAACGCGGGTTTGCCTCAACCACGGCCAGCCAGTTTCGTATGGCCAGCGGCCAGTCTGATGCCTCGGTGGCGGCGCGTGCAAGTTCCAGTCTGGAAGACGGCGCTGCCGCTGCCGGCACGTCGGTGGGAAACGCGCCTACCTTCAGTAGACAAACCTTGCGTGTCCAGTCGGCGGTCGCCGACAGGATCAAGGTTCGCCGAATCGGGCCGTGCGCGAGATCGGAGGGCAGGTCGGCCAGCGTTATCGTAACCGTCTCATCGTTGAGTTGGACCTCTAGCACGTTCGTTACGCCCAGCCCGATCTCGCCGTCGGCACTGGAGATCCTCACCACTGCCGCCTGACACTCCGTCACCCGCTGGTCAAACGTCAGCGCGATTCGATTGCCCTGTGGAGACAGGGCGGCCACTGCGTCCGGAGTCGACAGGTCGATGCAGCAGGGCACTCCCGACAGCATGAGACGGCCGGTGC
>JAYTHH010000293.1:0-4063 GCA_043732745.1 Rhodospirillales bacterium | reverse complement strand
CATTGCCAGCCCGGCGCCCAGTACAATCGATCCGGCCCAGCCAAGGCCAAAGGCATGCGCCAGTGCCGCCAGCGCCACCGTGGTGACGACCAATTGGCCGAGGCCCAGGCCGAACACCGCCTTGCGCATCACCCACAGGCGTTTGGGCCGTAGTTCCAGGCCGATCAGGAACAGCAGCATCACCACGCCGAGTTCGGAGATCTCGGCGATGCGATCGACATCCACGATCAGCCGCATGCCGGACGGCCCGATCAGCGCGCCGGCGATGAGGTAGCCGAGAACGCTGCCGAAGCCGAGCCAGCGTGAGATCGACACGCACAATACCGCTGCTGCCAGCAGGACAACCAGGACCTCGATCATGCCTTATGCAGGCGCCATCGCGGCCTCGATCTCCGCATGCGCCCAGTCCAGCCAGGGCAGCAACGCCGCGATATCCGACGCCTCCACGGTGGCACCGCCCCAGATGCGCAGGCCCGGCGGTGCGTCGCGGTAATAGGCGATGTCGAAGGCGACGCCTTCCTTCTCCAGCAGCGCCGTCATGCGCCTGGCGGCCTTGCCTTGGGCGTCAAGGTCAAGCGCCAGGAACCAGGGCGCTACGATCCGTAGGCAGATGGCGGTGGAGGATCGGATCGCGGGGTCGGAGGCCAGGAACCGCGCCCAGCCGCAATTGGTCTCCCAGGCGGCGATGGCGGCGAGATTGGCCTGGCTGCGGGCGATCAGCGCCTTGAGGCCGCCTTCGCGTTCGGCCCAGTCCAGCCCGTCCAGGGCGTCTTCCACACACAGCATGCTGGGCGTGTTCAGCGTGTCGCCACGAAACAGCGCGGCATTCAGCCTGCCACCGCTGGTAAGACGAAAAACCTTGGGCATCGGCCAAGTGGGCGTGTGGGTTTCGAGACGCGCCACGGCGCGCGGGCTGAGCGCCAGCATGCCGTGCCCAGCCTCGCCGCCCAGCACCTTCTGCCAGGACCAGGTGACGACATCGAGCCTGTCCCACGGCAGATCCATGGCAAAGGCAGCAGACGTGGCGTCGCAGATCACCAGACCTTTGCGATCGGGCGAGATCCAGTCGCCATTCGGAATACGGGCGCCTGACGTGGTGCCGTTCCATGCGAGCACCAGGTCGTGTGTCGGATCGACCGACGAGAGATCTGGGATGGCGCCGAAATCGGCCGATAGCACCTGGGCGTCGGCAAAGTGCAACTGCTTGACGATGTCGGCGGCCCAGGTGGCGGAAAAGGTCTCGAACGACAGAATATCCACAGGAACAGGGCCGAGCAGCGACCAGAGCGCCATTTCGACGGCGCCGGTGTCCGAACCGGGCACCACCGCGAGCACCCAGTCCGTCGGCATGCCGAGCAGCGCCGCTGAGCGATCGATCACCGCCGTGATGCGTGCCTTGGGTGCCGCGCCCCGGTGACTGCGACCGAGCATGGCGCCTTGCAGGGCGGAAAGCGACCAGCCCGGCCGCTTGGCGCAGGGGCCGGAGCCGAAATTCGGATTGAGCGGGCGAAGATTGGGTGTTGCGAACGCGTTCATGGCGTTGTGGTAGCGAACCGACGCGATAGTCTCAAGCATAGAGCATGCTCGTTGGGTGGACGTAGGGTGGACGCAGTCCACCGTCGCGCGTGGGACATAGGACGGTGGACTGCGTCCACCCTACGGCGCAGTGCAGGAGTCGCGTATCAATGGCAGCGACAACAGACACAGCATGGGGACCAGCACATGAAACGGCACACCATCTCACAGGGCGGCGTCCACGCAACCGTGTTGGCTGAAGGAGCTGAGCTATGCTCGTTCGGAGAGGGTGGCGGCGAGATGATGTGGCAGGCTGGGCCTGCCTGGCCGCGCCATGCGCCGGTGTTGTTTCCCATCGTGGGGCGGCTCAAGGACGACACGCTGAAGTATGGCGGGCAGGATTTCCACATGACCCAGCACGGCTTCGCGCGGGACCGGGCGTTTACCTGGGCGGAGCGCCAAGCCGATCATTGCCGGCTGGTGCTGGTGGACGATACCGACACGCGGGGGATCTACCCGTTCGCGTTCCGTCTCGAACTCGACTTCCGCATCGAGGATGGCGCACTGATCGTAACCTATCGCAGCACCAACACCGGCGAGGGCACGTTGCCGGTGAACCAGGGCGCGCACCCCGCCTTTCGCTGGCCGCTCGCCGACGGGGTGGCGAAAGACGCGCATCGCCTGACGTTCGAGGCGGACGAGCAGGCGCCGATGCCGCGTGTGTCGGGCGGATTGCTGGGGCCTGCGATTTATCCCTCGCCCATCCATGACCATGTGTTGGAACTGAACGAAGCGCTGTTCATAGACGATGCTCTGATCCTGCCGGCACCTGCCAGCCGTTGGGTCCGCTACACCGTGCCGGGAGCGCCGGGGCTGGAGATGCGCTGGGATGGATTTCCGTCGTTCGGCATCTGGATGCGGCCGGGTGCTGATTTTCTTTGCCTGGAGCCGTGGTCGGGCATGGCGAGTCCGGCGGACTGGGACGGCGGGTTCGAAGGCAAGCCAGGATTGACCCTGCTGGCGCCGGGCGAGGCGTTGGTGTCGCGTTATGAATTGCGGATTCTGGAGGCTGAATGATCCGGTTGCTCATCGCTGCCGTGCTGGCGCTCGCCGTGATTGGCCCGGTTGTGATTGCACCGGCCGGCGCGGCACCGCCAGTGTGGCCGGACAGCAATCTTTATGCGGCGCGCGCCTACGTAACCGGCACGCGCTCCGAGATACGCCAGGACGGCATCGTCACCTGCTTTCACCACGTTCTGATCAAGCTGTCCGGCAATCCCGCGCTGGCCGATGACCCCAGGGTGGCGCTGCTCGATCCGCTGGCGGCGTCGATGGTGGAGGACATCGCCTATCAGGATCGCATGTCCGATCAACCGCATCACGACGAGCAGGGCACCCGAGATCGGCCTTTCGATCTCACCGTGCATTTCAACCCAGTGCGGATCGATGGGGCGCTGGCACTGCTGGGCGAGCGGCCCTGGATCGGCCCCCGGCCGCGGGTGATTGTTCGGGCAGAGATCCGCGATCACGATGCGCTGTTTTCGTTGAGCGCGGACGGCGAGAGCGATGAGTGGCACCGGGAGGCGTTGCTCGCGGCGTCGGATCGCTTCGGCCTGCGCGTGGTGCTGGCGCCGCTGGAAGAGGCTGCCCCGACGGTTTCGCCGGTGACGTTGTCTGGCCAGCTTGTGTGGGATGAAAGCCAGTTCGGCTGGGTGGCCGAATGGCGACTGGACGGCCTGGGCGCCACGCGGCACTGGAAGATTGCCGGCGTGTCGTTCGACGATGCCTATCGGGTGGGCGTCAGCGGCGCGCTGGCGGTGTTGTCAGGCCACGAATGGGTCGTCAGAAGTCCAGGTTGACGTAGTGCTCCGGCGGCGACATGCCGGGTACCCGGTCGGTCAGCAGCGAACGGAAACTCGGGCGGGACTTGATGCGGGCATACCAGTCATGGGTATGGGTGTGCTGTGACCAGTCTATATCGCCCAGGAAATCCAGCACAGAAATATGTGCCGCGGCCGCGAGATCGGCGAGCGATAGCGTGTCGCCAGCCAGAAAGGTGCGGGTTTCCGCCAGCCAGCCGATATAGCCCATATGCTCGCGTAAATTGCCGTAGCTGATGCGCAACGCCGAGGCGTCCGGCTGGCCGGTGCTGGAAACGCGCTTGAGGTATTTCTCACGCACCAGATTGGTGGTGACGGCCTCGGCGAACGGGCCGTCGAACCAGGCCACAAGCCGCCGTGCCTCGACCCGCTGGCCCAGCGTGGAACCGAGCAGCGTCGAGTCGGTATAGGCCTCTTCGATGTATTCGCAGATGACGCTCGATTCCGGCACGGCCAGGCCGTTGTCTTCCAGCAGCGTTGGCACCGTGCCAGCCGGGTTCAGCGCCAGATATTCCGGCCGCCGCTCCCAGGTTTTTTCGGTTCGCAATTCAACCGGCAGGCGCTTCTCGGCGAGCACGAGACGCACCTTGCGGCAATAGGGTGACAGAGGGAGATGGTAGAGGAATCGCATACCGACTTTATTGCATCGCAACGCGGAAGTACCAACC
>JAYTHH010000292.1:0-4067 GCA_043732745.1 Rhodospirillales bacterium | reverse complement strand
TGCAGCAGGATGTGGTCCTTATTCGGCCCGACGCCGCGGCCTTCGTTGATCTCCATTGTCATCGAGCGGGACACCACGTCACGCGAGGCAAGGTCCTTCGCCGTGGGGGCGTAGCGCTCCATGAAGCGTTCACCCTCCGAGTTCGTCAGATAACCACCCTCGCCGCGGGCGCCTTCGGTGATCAGGCAACCGGCCGGAAAGATGCCGGTCGGGTGGAACTGCACGAATTCCATGTCCTGTGTGGGCAGGCCGGCGCGCAACGCCATGCCGCCGCCGTCGCCGGTGCAGGTATGGGCGGAAGTGCATGACAGATAGGCGCGGCCATAACCACCAGTGGCCAGCACGATCTGCTGGGCGCGGAACCGATGCATCGAACCATCTTCAAGGCACCAGGCCATCACGCCGACGCAGGCGCCGTCCTCGTTCATGATCAGGTCGAGCGCAAAATACTCGACGAAGAACTCAACCTCGTGCTTCAGGCTCTGCTGATACAGCGTGTGCAGTATGGCGTGCCCGGTGCGGTCCGCTGCGGCGCAGGCGCGCATCGCCGGGGTCTTGCCGTAATCCTGCATGTGGCCGCCGAACGGGCGCTGGTAGATGCGACCATCCTCGGTTCGGCTGAATGGCACGCCGAAATGCTCAAGCTCGTATATCGAAGGTGCCGCCTCGCGGCACATGTATTCGATGGCGTCCTGGTCGCCCAGCCAGTCCGACCCCTTCACGGTGTCATACATGTGCCAGCGCCAGTCGTCCTCACCCATGTTGCCGAGCGCGGCACCGATGCCGCCCTGCGCGGCCACGGTGTGAGAGCGGGTCGGGAACACCTTGGTGATGCAGGCGGTTTTCAGCCCAGCCGCGCCCATGCCCAAGGTTGCGCGCAGACCCGCGCCGCCGGCACCCACCACCACCACGTCGTAGGTGTGATCGATGATGTTATAGGCACCTGCGGAGGGCTTCGAGATCGCGTTCATGGCGTGGTATCCGTATTCGAGGGTTTCAGCCGGCCAGCGCGAGCTTCAGAACAGCGACGACAGAAGCGATCGCGAGCAGCGCGGTCAGCCCCTTCATCGCCAACAGCGAAACCAGGCGGGTCTTCTCCTCATGAACATAGTCTTCAATCACCACCTGCAAACCCAGCGCCATGTGATGGAAGGTGATGATCACCAGCGCCAGAAGCAGTGTGGCGTTGATGGGGTTGCCGGCCCAGGCGACCACAGCGGCGCGCGGCACGGCTACAAGCCGAAAAATCGCCAGGACAAACCATAAAGTCAGGGGTACCAGCGCGATGGAGGTAACGCGCTCGGCCCACCAATGCGCGGTGCCGGATTTCGCCGAGCCGAGGCCACGGGCTAGGCCGAGGCCCGAGCGCATGACGGTCAGATGTGGTGCGTTTGCCATGTTCGTTCTCCTCAGGCGACCACAAGGCCGATAAGCCAGGTCAGCCCCGTCAGCACGCCGGTGGCGACCAGCACCAGGCGGCCGGTGGCATGGACCTGCGGCAGCTCGAAACCGTAGCCCGCATCCCAGAACAGATGGCGGATGCCGGCGCAAAAATGATACCAAAGTGCCGCGGTCCAGCCGAACAGCACCAGATGGCCGAGCCAGGTATGCACCACGGCCGAAACGGTGTCGAAAGCGGCATCCGACGTGGCTGCGGCGACCAGCCACCAGACCAGCAATAGCGTGCCGGCCGACAGCGCGCAGCCGGTGATCCGATGAAAGATTGAAAGGACGGAGGTGATCTGCGGTTTGTATACCTGTAAATGCGGCGAGAGCGGGCGGCGCACGGTGTGTCCATCAGTGGTGCGCCCGACAAACTGGGCTTCACGAACGTCGGTCATCGACTGTGCCACTCCTAATCAAGAACCTTCATTATATAGACCCCGCTTCGGGCGGGTCAACGCGGGTGCAGCATGGCCGCTCACAAAGATCAGATCGAGCCCGCACCATCTGACTGTGGAAACTTGCTCGACATCGGCGGATCGCTGGCTGATAGCGCATATTAAGCTCGAATATGCGCCTACACGTCCAACCGGACGCCCTCTTCTTCGCGCATGACCACAAATCCCGACGCGGCCAGCCGGTCAGCCAAATACGCCGCGCTGACGGTGGCGAGGTAGCACGAGCACTCCCGCCCCAGGCCTGGCGAGGCGGTCCGCAGGATGGCGGCGATCGCCTCGACCAACGCGGCATCCTCGGTGATCGCGTAGCTGGAGAGCTTGGTCATAGCGCGAACAAAAGCAGAACTTATCCAAATTGTCGAGGCGGCCATGCGTTGGCCCGTTCGCTCAGGCCTTCCTCACCCCCCAGAACACCGGATACAGCGACTTCGCAAAGCCAGAAATCTTGTCCCGGAACGCAGTCGGCTGGAAGCTACAGCCCAACGGAATGAACGGCACCTCCGCCAAGGCCATGCGCTGAAGGTCGGCACTCACCGCCTTCTGGGTCGCTGCGCCTGCTGGAGCAGCGCCGGAACTTTGATCTCGATGCCGAGATCCACACCGCGCTCGGCGAGGTGTTCTTCATCACCCGGCTGCGTCTGGCCGCCCGCGTTACCGGCCTAGGCACGCCCTGATCGAAGACAGCCTGTCGGGCACGGGGTCAAACGCTGGCACGTTGCGAAGTTTTCGATCCGCAGCATATCGTATCGCTCAGGCGACCCGGTCCGGCTGCCTGCAGCCAAATGTGAGGAAAAACATGTGCTGTCTGTTCCGATCCCAAGACCGCGCCACCTATGCCGCTGACACGCGCGCGGTCCGGCTGCACGGGCATTCGACCTCCATCCGCCTTGAAGCCGCCTTCTGGGATATCCTCGAAGAGATCGCCCAGAAGGAGCAGATGTCGGTCGCCCGTTTCATCGGCGTGCTGCACGACGAGATCCTCGGCCAGCAGGACGAGATCGCCAACCTGGCCTCGTTCCTGCGCGTCACCTGCCTGCACTACCTCCGCAATCAGGACCTGCACGCGCGCCAGGTCGCCGAACGGTTAAGCCGTGAGGGGGCAGGTGGGGCCAAGCCGGAAAAGGCGCGTGTCGTAGCCTGATACTACCGATGCCGTTTCCGCCCCCGTAGGCTTGCGCTCGGCCACCAAGGCCTGGGGGAGACGAATGCGTATTGCTGTCGCACACTCGGTTGTTATCATGCTGTGCCTGACGGGTGCGACATCGCCTGCTGCACTGGCCCAGTTCAGCCCGCCCGCTGCCGCCGCCAAAATCGACGCCGCGACGTTGTTCTCGCGCCAATGCGGCACCTGTCACGTGGTGGCAACAGACACTGGGCCGCGACAGGGGCCGAACCTGCATGGCGTGTTTGGCCGCAAGGCCGGTAGCTTGGCCGACTTCACATACTCGCCTGGCTACGCGGCCTCGGGCATCATTTGGGACGACGCAGCGCTCGATACGTATCTAACCAACCCCCAGGCGCTGATCCCAGGTTCCGTGATGGCATATCGGCAGGCCAATGCCGACACGCGCAAGACCATCATCGACTGGCTGAAGGGGCACAATTGATGGCCAAGCCCATCCACAGCATGATCCGCGTATCCGAAGAATCACGGTCGGTAGATTTCTACAGCCGAGCGTTCGGCCTTGAGATCGCCACCCGCCTGCCGTTCGACGGCTTCACCCTCGTCTATCTCAAATCTGTCGAGGATGACTTCGAACTCGAGCTGACCATCAACAGCTACCGCACCGTGCCTTACACGCTGGGCGACGGCTACGGCCACATCGCCTTCGTGGTCGACGATCTCGAAGCAGAGCATGCGCGCTTTGTGGCCGAAGGGCTCGCTCCCAACCCTGTCAAGGAGTTCAAGCATGAGGGCAGTCTGCTGGCGAAGTTTTTCTTCGTATCGGACCCGGATGGTTACAAGATAGAAGTATTGCAGAAGCATGGACGGTATCGCTGATACGAAACTACGCCTGCACAATACCAACAGGGAGAACACGAAAATGAGAGATATCGATCGGCGCACCACGATCAGCCGCCGTGGCTTTATGAAGACCACGGCTGCAGCACCCGCTGCCGCCACCATTGCCGCCGGCGTCGGCATTTCCGCCGCTGCCGCCTGGG
>JAYTHH010000291.1:0-12854 GCA_043732745.1 Rhodospirillales bacterium | reverse complement strand
CGGGGAGGTCGGTGATCTTGGGGCGGTATTGGGGCGGCAGGTAGCTGACGGCGATCACTGCACCGTCATGGGCGTAGGGCAGGCTGCGCGCCTGAAGCACCGGCTCGGGCCATTTGTCGGCCGACACCACCAGGCCGCCGGCGATATAGGCGAACACCACCAGCGCAGCGCCGCGCAGGACGCCAAACACCATGCCGAGCGTGCGGTCGATGCCGCCGAGCATGGAGCCACGCACCACGCCGCCGATCATGCCGGCGATGATCGACAGGAAAATCAACGAGACAAGGAACATCGCCCCGAAGGCGATCGGGTCAGCGATGTCGTTGTTCTGAATCCAGCCGCGAAACCGCTCCTGCACGAAGGGGAAGGCCCACATTGCGAAGAATACCGCGCCTGCCCAGGCCCCGATGCTCAGCACCTCGCGCACGAAGCCACGCATGAAGGCGAGCAGCCCCGAGAACACGATCACGGCGATGATGGTGAGATCGACCCAGTTCACGCAACGGTTCCCGATGAGATGTGCGGCATATATCGCCCTAATCGGCTCTGACACCACCCTGTCATCAAGATGACTTGGTTGCGCCCTGCGCAGGTGCCCCCGAAGGCGCAAAGGGCGTTGCATTCTTGCCACTCTGCGCGGTGGAAGGTGTAGCGAACCGCGCCACCAGGTCCGACAGATGGCCGATCTCCCGCAGGACCAGCCCGGCCGGCGCCACCAACGGGCGATTGCCGCGCGCCACCCTTCGCGGCAAGCAGGCGGAGTCGAAACCCAGTTTCTCCGCCTCCTTCAGCCGCGCATCGGCCTGGGCCACCTGGCGGATCTCACCAGACAAGCCGACCTCACCGAAGAACACCATGCCGGGATCGGTGGGCGTGTCATACGCGGCGGAGACCAACGCCGCCGCAACCGCCAGATCGGCCGCCGGCTCCGTCACCCGCAGCCCGCCGGCCACGTTCAAATAAACGTCGGTCGCATTGAACCGCACGCCGCAGCGGGTTTCCAGCACCGCCAGCAGCATCGACAGCCGGCCGGAATCCCAGCCAATCACCGAGCGCCGCGGGCTGCCGCCAGGGTTGGGCGCCAGCAGGCACTGAATCTCGACCAGCACGGGCCGGCTGCCCTCCACGCCGGCAAACACGGCCGAGCCGGAGATATTGCCGCGCCGCTCGGCCAGGAACAGTGCCGACGGGTTGGGCACCTCCGTCAGCCCCATCTCGCCCATTTCGAACACGCCGATCTCGTCGGTGGCGCCGAAGCGGTTCTTCACCCCGCGCAGAATGCGAAACTGGTGGCCACGATCGCCTTCGAAATACAGCACCGCGTCTACCATGTGCTCCAGCACCCGCGGCCCGGCGATGGCACCGTCCTTCGTCACGTGCCCCACCAGCACCACCGCGAAGCCCCGGGTCTTGGCAGCACGGATGAGTTCGAAAGAACACGCGCGCACCTGGCTCACCGTGCCCGGCGCGCTGTCGATCTCGTCCAGCCACATGGTCTGGATCGAGTCGATCACCACCAGGGTGGCGTCGGTGGCGGCTTCCAGGCTGCCGATGATGTCGCGCAGGTTGATGGCGGCGGCGAGCTCCATCTTGGCACCGGTCAGCCCCAGCCTTCGGGCGCGCATGCGCACCTGCTCCACCGCCTCCTCGCCGGAGATATACAGCACGCGCTTGCCGGAATTCGCCAGGCTGGCGGCGGCCTGCAAGAGAATGGTGGATTTGCCGATGCCGGGATCGCCGCCCAGCAGGATGGCCGAGCCAGGGACCAATCCGCCGCCCAGCACCCGATCGAGCTCGGCGATCCCCGTGGGCGCGCGCGGCGGTGGGGCCGCGGTACCGGCCAGATCGGTGAACGCGATTTTCCGATGTGCGGCCTTTACACCTTTGGCGGCAATGCCAGGCGCTGCCTCCAAAGGCTCTGCGGAAATCGAATTCCAGGCGCCGCAAGTTTCGCATTTGCCGGCCCATTTGGCGGTGACGGCTCCGCATTGGGCGCAGACGAAACGGGCGGTGGGTCGGGCTGCCATTCAGCCTCCAAAAAATTCGGGCGTTACCCGACCGACGTGCCGGGGCCGCTTGTTTATTTGAGCAATTCCATCTGGATCGGGCCATCGCGGGAGCCGTGGGTGAACTGGTCGACCATCGCGTTGCCGGTGTTCATCAGTTCGCCCGCCTCGCCCTCCCAGACGATGCGGCCCTTGTAAAGCATGGCGGCACGGTCGCCGATGCGTCGGGCGCTGATCATGTCGTGGGTGATGGCGATGGCGGTGCTGCCCAGGCGCTTGACGCAATCCACGATCAGCCCGTCGATGACGGCGCCCATGATCGGGTCGAGACCGGTGGTCGGCTCGTCGAAGAACAGGATTTCGGGGGTGGACGCAATGGCGCGCGCGAGGGCGACGCGCTTCTGCATGCCGCCGGATAGCTCCGACGGCTGCAGATCGCCGACGGTGGGGGCCAGGCCCACCAGGGCCAGCACAGCATCCGCCCGGGGGCGCGCCTCGCGGCGTGTGCATTTTTTTTG
Source organism: Rhodospirillales bacterium (assembly GCA_043732745.1). Lineage (GTDB taxonomy): Bacteria > Pseudomonadota > Alphaproteobacteria > Acetobacterales > Acetobacteraceae > CAIQQQ01. The sequence continues at coordinate 10,330 of JAYTHH010000291.1, read as the reverse complement.
CGCCAGCAGGCCGAACGCCACGTTCTCCCAGACCGGCAGGCTATCGAACAGAGCACCGTTCTGAAACAGCATGCCGATGCGCTGGCGCATGGCGGCGCGGGTGACACGGTCCTGGTTTAGCACATCGACGCCGTCGATCTCGATGGTGCCGGCATCTGGCTCAATCAGCCCCAGAATGCATTTTATCAATACCGACTTGCCGGAACCGGAGCCACCGATCACCACCATGGAAGTGCCGGTGGCGACGTCGAGATCAATCCGGTCCAGCACCATCTTCGGGCCGAACGATTTCGATACGCCACGCAGGCGGATTTTCGGGACCACATTCATCGTGCGAAGAACAGCTCGGTCAGCACGTAGTCGAACGCCAGGATCAGCACGCTGGCGCCCACCACGGCGGATGTGGTGGCAGCACCCACGCCCTGCGCGCCGCCCTTGGAGTTGTAGCCCTGGTAGCAGCCCATCAGCGTGATCAGCACGCCGAACACCGCGGCCTTGGCGAGGCCCGACGTCACGTCGTCGGTCTCGATGAAGTTCAGTGTGTTGGTGAGATAGGCGCCGGAGTTGAAGCCGAGTTTGACGGTGGCGATGATGAAGCCGCCGAGCACACCCAGGATGTCGGCGACTACCACCAGCAGCGGCAGGGCGATAAGGCCGGCGAGCAGGCGGGGAGCGACGAGGTATTTCATGGGGTTGGTGGACAGGGTGGTGAGGGCGTCGATCTGGTCGGTGACGCGCATGGTGCCGATTTCAGCGGCAATGGCGGCCCCCACGCGACCGGCCACCATGAGGCCGGCGAGGACCGGGCCGAGTTCGCGGGTGACGGAGAGGACGACGAGGCTGGCCACCGCGGAGTCGGCAGAGAAGCGGGACAGGCCGGTGGAGCTTTGCAGCGCCAGCACCATGCCGGTGAACACGGCCGTGAGAGCGACAACCGGCAGGGAGAAATAGCCGATCTCGACGAAGGCGCGCAGGAACATACGGCCGTAAAACGGCGGGCGCACGATATGCGACAGGCCGCTGGCGGCGAACACGGTGAGCCGCCCGGTGGACGCGCAGGCTCCCAGGAGCGAGCGCCCCAGCAGGGCGATGAAATCGAGGATGGCGATCATGGGGATGGCCTACCAGCGAAGGCCACAGAGGTCAAAGACCAGCGTGCATCTCGCGCTCGCCTCCATTTAAATGCCGGCTGCCGACCCTCGGGAGACTACCTCGTCAAATGACTTGCGTGAGCAAAAAACGGTTTTCACCGTTTCCCACGATGAAGGCGAATGATCATTCCACCAGTGAAAGGCGGTTTCAGGTTTAGGGCACGTTCAGGGTGTCACCGCACTCGCCTATACGTGCGAACGAGACCGCTGACGCGGCCCCGTTCTGCCATTTTACGCGTGATCAGGCATGAAAAGTAGCCTGCAGGCTCCCGCCATCGAGCTTGAACCCAGTGCCTGTCGGCAGATTGGTGATGTCGCCAAAACCATGCATGACCGATAGGTTAAGCGTGCCCGCGATCTTGCCGTCGATATTCAAGGTCGTGCTGAGAGCTCCGACAATGCTGCCGGTTTTAGGGTCAAAGCCGAGATGGCCCAGGCCGGGGATCAGGTCGCCTTGCGCGATGACGGTAAGATGCTTGCCGTCAGAGATGGTCGGCGTGCCGTCGGCCGCGTGGCCGAACTTCAAATCGCCCTTGTAGGCGACCAGGTCATAGTGGAGGTAGGAGTAATCCGCCGTTGTCGGCGCGTTCGGGGCGGCGAAGTTTTGCGTGCCCTGGCCGGAATACTGAATGAATAGCCCGTCGAATTTACCCTTCAGGTCCTGAGACATTCCCGCGATGGTGACCGTATTCACCGGCATGAAGCCGACGTCCTGGAACGACAACGCGAATGCCGAGCCGACGGCAGTGGGCGTTGTCTGCCCCTCGAAAGTGATCAGCGCGTCGTCGCTCATGGTCAGATTGAAAGATGGAGGATTTGAGCCGGTAATGATGCTAATTGGACTCTTGGCCACGAAATACCCTCCTTGTTGGCTTACAGGGCGAACGCCTGACTAGGATCCAAATCGCCCACGGCGCGATTCGTTCCTCCAACGGATAACGGAGCCGGCATCAATGACTTTGCCGAAAGCTCGTGTTGTCGACCGCCACCCCGCACACAGCCTCGCGACCGCTCCTGAATGGCAACGCCCAGCGTTCGCAGACGTTGAAGCCGCGAGAGCAGTCTGGGCGCGCCTCAATCCCCATGCGAATCATGATGCAGATCCAGATCCGCAAACCGGGTGAACTCGCCCTCAAAAAATAGGTCGATCTTGCCGGTGGGGCCGTGGCGCTGCTTTTCGATGATCAGTTCGGCGCGGTTGTGCACCGCCTCCATGTCGCGCTGCCATTTTTCCACGGCGGTGTGGAATTTCTCGTCGTTGTCGAAGGCGATCTGCTTCGGGGCGCGCTGCTGGATGTAGTATTCCTCGCGGTAGACGAACATCACCACGTCGGCGTCCTGCTCGATCGAGCCGGATTCGCGGAGATCGGACAGCATCGGCCGCTTGTCCTCGCGGCTTTCGACGGCGCGCGAGAGCTGGGACAGGGCGATGACGGGGACGGCGAGTTCCTTAGCGAGCGCTTTCAGGCCCTGGGTGATCATCGAGATTTCCAGCACGCGGCTTTCGGGGCGGGTGCCGACGGTGGGGCGCATGAGCTGGAGGTAGTCGACCATCACCATCGACAGGCCCTTGGTGCGCTTCAGGCGACGGCAGCGGCTGCGGAGCGCTGACATGCTGATCGCGGGCGTGTCATCGATATGCAAAGGGAGCGCGCCAAGATCGCGGCTGACTTTGACGAATTTGTCGAAGTCCTTCTGGCCGATATCGCCGCGGCGGATGCGGTCGCCGGATATGCGTGCGTTTTCGGAGAGGAGGCGTCCGGCGAGCTGTTCGGCGCTCATTTCCAGCGAGAAGATCGCCACCGTGGATTTCGGCACCACGTCCGGGCCGATGGCGCGGGCCTCCTGCAACAGGGACATCGCGGCGCCGAAGCAGATTTTTGTGGCGAGTGCCGTTTTGCCCATGCCGGGGCGGCCGGCGATGATCAGCAGGTCCGACGGATGCAGGCCGCCGGTCTTTTGATCGAGATCGCGCAGTCCGGTGGACAGGCCCGAGACGCCGCCTGATCGCGTGAACGCCTTTTCTGCGGTTTTGATCGCCTCGATGAGCGCCTTTTCGAAGGTGACAAAACCGCCGCCGTCGCCGCCTTTGGCTGCGAGGTCGAACAGCGATTGCTCGGCGGATTCCATCTGGCGCGTGCCGTCCAGCTCGGCATCGGCGCCGAAGGCGTTGTTGACGACTGTTTCGCCGATATCGATGAGCTGGCGGCGGAGCCAGGCGTCGTAGACCGCGCGGCCGTATTCGCCGGCGTTGATGATGCCGACCATGGCCGTGAGAAGCTGGGCGAGGTAGGCGGTGCCGCCCACTTCGTCCAGCACACCGGAATGCTCAAATTCGGCTTTCAGGGTGATGGCGTCGGCCAGTTCCTGGCGTTCGACCCGCCGCTGGATAGCTTGAAAAACGCGGCCGTGGATGGGGTCGGCGAAATGCTCGGGGACCAGGAAGTCCGACACCCGCTCATAGGCGCGGTTGTTGGCGAGCAATGCGCCGAGCAGCGCCTGCTCGGCCTGGAGGTTGGTGGGGGGCAGCCGGGGCGCCGGGCCTGTGGGCAGGCCGATGGGTGACAGGTTGTTCATGTGGGCATCACCATACCAAGCTCAGTCGCCCAGCGCCCTGTGGATTGTTGTGGATAAGGGGGATGGATGGACGTTTCTGCCATCTTGATACCGCACTTGCATCCCACATTGAGCAGCCGACGCTGCTTTTCCCCTTCAAATTCGAGGCCGCCATGCGCATCGCCCAGATCGCTCCGCTGTTCGAGACGGTGCCGCCTTTGCGGTATGGCGGCACCGAGCGCGTGGTGTCCTGGTTGACCGAGGCGTTGGTGGCACAGGGCCACGACGTCACTTTGTTCGCAAGCGGCGATAGCGTCACGTCGGCGCGACTGGTGCCGGTCATCCCCGTCGCGCGGCGGTTCGTGCCGAATTTCGAGACCAATACGGCACCCTATGCCCGGATGATCGAGCTGGTGGCACGGCATGCGCATGAATTCGACGTGCTGCATTTCCACATCGATTTTCACCCGTTCTCGGTGTTCAGCCGGCTGGGCGTGCCGTTCGTGACCACCTTGCACGGCCGGATGGACCAGCCATGGACGGAGGGCATCTATGGGCTTTACCCCGACGTGGCGCTTGTCTCGATTTCGGACAATCAGCGCAGCCCGTGGCCGGAGCTGAACTGGGCCGGCACCGTGCATCACGGCATGCCGCCGGACCTGCTTTGCCCGATCGATTCCGGCAGCGATTATTTGGCTTTTCTCGGCCGCATTTCGCCGGAAAAAGGCATCGAGGCGGCGATCCGGATCGCCGCCCGTGCCGGCCTCAAGCTGAAGGTGGCGGCGAAGATCGGCGCCGAGGATCAGGCCTATTACGACCATGTGGTGGCCCCCCTGCTCTCCGGCGGCAGCGTCGAGTTCATCGGCGAAATCGGCGATGCGGAAAAACCCGCCTTCCTGTCCGGCGCACGCGCTTTGCTGTTCCCGATCGCCTGGCCGGAGCCGTTTGGCCTCGTGATGATCGAGGCGATGGCCTGTGGCTGTCCGGTGATCGCCACACCGCACGGCTCGGTGCCCGAAGTGATCGAGCATGGCCGCACCGGCTTCATCGTGGACGGCGAAGACGCCGCAGTCAGCGCGGTGGCGATGCTGGGCGCGCTTGACCGCCACGCCATCCGCACCCGCTTCGAGGAACGCTGGTGCGCCGCGCGTATGGCGGATGATTATACGGCGATCTATCGGCGCCTGATGCGCGCCGGGTTGGCCGCCGGCGGCGCGCATCAGGTGACTCGCAAATCCCTATTGCATGACCCAGTCGCCTTCGGCGCGGACGAAGATGTAACGCTCGGCTAAAATGGCCTCCCGCTCGCCGGCCTTCACTGCGGTGTTGAACAGCCCAACCTGCGGGATGGCCGAGATCAATTCGTAGTCGACGAACACCGCGTAGCTTCCGTCGGTGAGCTCTTCACTTTTGCGATAGACCAGATTGCTCATGGTTTTCTCGCCGGGGCCGAAGCTGGTGCGGATACGCTGCGCGATCAGCGCCAGCGCCTCTATCCGATCAGGCCCGCCGGAGCAGCGCGTGGCCGCCAACGCCAGCAGCAGAACTGCTCGCCGTCCCAAAGCCATACTTCCGCCCCGATTCTTTTCGATGCGAGATCCGTATGGCCAGTGTCACGGTTTTGCAATGGTGGAAACTTTGGTTCGGCCCTGCGCGGTGAGGCGCGCATCAGGCTCGCGCGCCGCTTGCTGCCCATAAAGATAATCTCGCGATAGCGGCACCGCATCCTGGCGCCGTGCCAACTGGATCTGGAACACCACCTGGCCGTTGCGACGGAACGCCAACTCGCTGCCGGCGAAATAGAACTCGAACATCCGCGCGAAGCGCTCGTCGTGCAGGCCGACGATAGAATCCCGGTTGGCCGCGAACCGCGCCCGCCAGTGGCGCAGGGTCTCTGCGTACTGCAGGCGCCACATCTCCACGTCGGTTGCAATAAGGCCGGATCGCTCCAACGCAGGCATCACCTCGGACAAGGCCGGCGCGTAGCCGCCTGGGAAGATGTATTTCTGGAACCACGGATTGGTGCTGCCCGGCCCGCGGCTGCGGCCGATGGTATGCAACAGCATCACGCCATCCGGGGCCAGGCTGCGTTGGATGGTGCGGAAGAACGTCGCAAAATGCCCTATACCGACATGCTCGAACATGCCCACCGAGACGATGCGGTCGAAACGCCGGTTCAGGCTGCGGTAGTCGAGCATTTCGAACCGCACCCGATCGCCCAGCCCTTCCGCCTTGGCGCGGGCGCGCGAAATCTCCAGTTGTTCGGTGGACAGGGTGATGCCGGTCACGCGGGCGCCATAGTCGTGCGCCAGGGTCAGCGCCATGCCGCCCCAGCCGCTGCCAATGTCCAGCACTTCCAGGCCAGGCCGATCCAGCAGCAGCTTGGCGGCAATATGCCGCTTCTTGGCGATCTGCGCCTGTTCCAGCGTCTCGTCGCCATGTGGAAAATAGGCACAGGAATATTGCTGATCGGCATCGAGGAAGAGGCGATAGAGGCGGCCGTCCAGATCGTAATGGTGCGCGACATGCTGACGCGCCCGCCAGGCTGGGTTCCACTGCGCCAGCCGTCGCGTCAGGCGGCCCAGCCAGATCTGCGCGTTCAGGATCGGCTGGGACGACTCTTCGGAGGCAACATTGCTCATCAGCAGGTCGAGCACCTCATAGATGGTGCATCCGACCGGCTGCAGCCCGCCATCCATGTAGCACTCGCCGATCGCCATGGTCGGGTTGAGCAGCACCCGCCGCACGACATTCCAATCGCGCACCGCAAGCGTGACATCAAGCCCCGGACTGCCCTGATAGATCGAAATTTTACCGTCGGGCCACCGCACACGGAACGTGCCGATCTTTACGAAGTGTCTCACGATGGGATCCATGATCGCGCGCATCGTCCGCCCTTCTTTGCAGAGCTTTAATGATTGCGTTACCCAGAAACGACAAGGCCCGCCAGCGAGAGCAGGTATGCTCTCGCCGGCGGGCCTGATTTTGGAACCAAACGCGGTTAGACGCGTTCAGCCTTCTGCGTCGCGCGGCATTGAGTTCGGGTCGAAGAACGCCAGATCCGACTCCAACTCGATCGCTTCTTCCATCTCGCCGACCACGCGCTCGCCACGGGTCTGCTTCTCGGCCTCTTCGACTGAGCGAGCGACGTTGACCGTCACAGCCAAGGTCACTTCCGGATGCAGAACCACTGAAACGGTCGCCAAACCCAGCGCCTTGATCGGCGACGAAAGCACAACCTGCGAACGGTTGACGGTCAGCCCGGCCTCGGCTGCGGCATCGGCGATGTCACGCGAGGAGACGGAGCCATACAGGCTGCCGGACTCACCGGCCTGGCGGATGACGACGACCGAAAGGCCCGCCATACGCTCGGCCACGCGCTCGGCTTCGTCGCGACGCTTGAGGTTGTCGGCTTCCAGCTGCACGCGCTTGGTTTCGAACTGCGCCAGGTTTCCCTTGTTGGCACGGATCGCCATCCTCTGCGGCAGAAGATAGTTGCGGGCGTAGCCCGGCTTCACGCGCACGACGTCACCCATCTGACCGAGCTTGTCGACGCGCTGCATGAGAATCAATTCTACGGCGGCCATGTGTCCGCTCCTCAGTTCACGATGTAGGGGAGCAGCGCCAGAAAGCGGGCGCGCTTGATGGCCTGGGCCAGCTCACGCTGCTTCTTGGCGGACACGGCCGTGATGCGGCTTGGCACGATCTTGCCGCGCTCGGACAAGAAACGGCTGAGCAGGCGCACGTCCTTGTAGTCGATCACCGGCGCGTTGGGGCCGGAGAAAGGGCAGGACTTGCGACGGCGGTAGAACGGCCGACGCGCGCCCACGGCGGAGCGGCGGGCGGCGGGGTTGAGGTTGGTGTCTGCGGTGTCTGACATGTCTTAGTCCTCCAGCCCGGCGTTCAGGTTGGCGAAATCTTCGCGCGGGCTTTCATCACGGGCGCGGAATTCCTCACGATCGTCGAAGCCGCGCTTGCGGCCGCTCTCGAAGCGACCGGCGGGCTTGGGCCCACGGAAGCCGCGCTCACGATCGTCGGACTTGCGCGACAGGATGGCCGAAGGGGCCTCCGCATCGATCGCGTCCACGCGGATGGTCATGTAGCGCAGGATGTCTTCGTTCAGCGAAAGCTGACGCTCCATCTCGTTCATCGAGGCCGGCAGCGCGTCGAGACCCAGGAGCATGTAGTGCCCCTTGCGGTTTTTCTTGATGCGATAGGCCAGCCCACGAAGGCCCCAATATTCGCGCTTCTTCACCACGGTCTCGACGGTCGTGCCCTCGGGCGCGCCTTCGGCGAGCGGGGCGAAACCGGCATCGAGGTCCATCTGGGCGGTAAGGGTGTCGACGATCGTCTCCACCTGCTGCTGAGTCACGTCATTGCGCGCGATTAGCACGGTCTCGTATAGAGGCATGTAAACTCCCTCTGGGTTGTTCAGCTCCATCTCCGGGTCTGGAGACCGCGACACAATTGCCGGGTGAGCATAGCCAGAGGCTGCCTCGCCCCTGGCAGGGAAGGGGCGGTCTATACAGTCTTTTGCCATATGCGCAAGAAAACATCGGCGCGGATGGCGCAGAACTGGCATGTAGCGGGTATGCCCGACACTCCAAAACATATCGCCGTCATCGGCGCCGGCCCCGCCGGCCTTGTGGCCGCCGAGATCCTTGCCCCGCACGCCCAGGTCACACTTTACGACCGCATGCCGTCGCCCGGCCGCAAACTGCTGATGGCAGGACGCGGTGGCCTCAACCTCACCCACAGCGAAACGCCGGAGCGGTTCCTGGCGCACTACCCTGGTGTTGCCCCGATGCTGGCCAGGGCGATCCGTGATTACCCGCCCGATGCGCTGATCGCCTGGGCGAACGGGCTGGAACAGGAGACGTTTGTCGGCAGCTCCGGCCGGGTTTTCCCGCGGGCCATGAAGGCCTCGCCGCTGCTGCGCGCCTGGCTCGCCCGCCTCGGCATGCTTGGCGTGGAACTGCGCACCCGGCAAGACTGGAAGGGCTGGACGGAAGGCGACCTTGCGTTCGACACGCCGGATGGCGCCACAACCATCACGCCCGATGCCACGCTGCTGGCCCTCGGCGGCGCATCCTGGCCGCGGCTGGGATCGAACGGCCATTGGACGGCGTATTTCGGCGCTGATGCCATAGCCCCCCTCGCCCCCGCTAACATGGGGTTTTCGGTCGCTTGGTCGGAATTTTTCCGTGGCCGCCATGCCGGCACACCCCTGAAGCGGATCGGCCTGACCTTTGGCGCTCACACGACCATGGGCGAGGCGATGATCACTGCAACGGGGATCGAAGGCGGCGCGATCTACACGTTGTCCGGCCCGATCCGTGACGCCATCGCGGCAGATGGCCCCGCCACCGTCACGCTCGACCTTCGACCGGACCTCACAGTCGAAGACCTCACCATGCGGCTGCCCGAGGGACGCGGCAGCCAGTCGATGTCGAATTTCCTGCGCTCCAAGGCCGGGCTGTCACCGGTGGCGATCGGCCTGGTGCAGGAGGCTTTGCACGCGGGCGACACACGGGCTTTGGCAGACATCGTGAAAGCGCTGCCGATCCGGTTGGACGCCCCGGCCCCCATTGCGCGCGCCATTTCTAGCGCAGGGGGCCTGCGGTTCTCCGCACTCGATGACAATTTCATGTTGCGCGACCACGAAGGTATCTTCGCCGCCGGCGAGATGCTGGATTGGGAGGCGCCCACCGGCGGCTACCTGCTGCAGGCCTGCTTCAGCACCGGCTCGGCCGCCGCCCACGGCATATTGAACTGGATACGGACGCTGACATGACCGACCTGCATGTCACCAACGGCCATATCCTGGCGCTGCGGTTGTTTGACGTGGCCTACGCCATCGACCTGATCCAGGCGGAGGCTCTGTGGTCGCGCCATGCCGCCGGTCGCACCAGCCGCCCGCGCCTGACCGCGACGCCGCCGAAAGCGATGGCGTTCGGGGTGCCGCCTTTGGCCGTGATGCTGGACGGCGAGACGTTGCAGTTGGAAACCGGGCCGGTGGAGGCGACCGTGACGGCGCGCCTGTATGATTTCGGTGCCGTTTCGCTGGCTCTGCGCGTCAACACGCCGAACATGGGCTGGGACGAATATTCAAAGATCCTGAATGCGGTGGACCGCCATGTCGGGCAATCCGCGGAGACGGCGATCTGGGACCGTATGTTGGCGCATCTTCGCAGCGTGCTGGCGGCGTCGCTGATCAAGCCGGCGCCGTCGAGCGTGGCCGAAGACTATCTGATGGGCGTGGTGCAGGATTTCGATAGCCGTTTCACGGCCGCGGAAATCCTCCAACGCGTCGACCTTGTGCCGTTGCTGTCCGGCGAGACCCGCATGCTGTCGGACGGCGCCCGCGCCGATCTGCTGCGCCAGCAGTTTTCGTATTATGCCGACGATCTCGTGGTGCTGACCTGGGACCGCGCCTTCATCTATGAGCCGCGTGGCGACAATGACGTGGCCGATGTGCTGGAGGTGGCAAACGCCCAGTTGCTGGAAATGCGCTATTACGACGAGTTATACCAACCCGTCTAAAGACTGACACACGCCCAGTCGCGGCTTCCGATCGAAGTTATACGGGCGGGATCTGCGATGAGCCAGTTCCAGGCCGTTTT
>JAYTHH010000290.1:0-4089 GCA_043732745.1 Rhodospirillales bacterium | reverse complement strand
AGTTAAAAAGCCGACACCAAACCTTAAACCCGGCTTTGTGGCCGGGTTGCAGCATGATGACAGCTCCAAGGAGCAAGATAGCCAGGCACCCGCAGGCGGTCACTCCGCCGGGTGATGCTCCGCCAGCGCCGCCAGGGCCTCGTCGACCCGGATAATCTCGGACTGGGTCAACCGCAGGCCCAGCTTGCTGCGCCGCCACACGACGTCGGCCGCCGTAAGCGCCCATTCCTCGCGCGCCAGATAGCGCAGCTCGGCCGCGGTGAGATCGGCGCCGAACCACTCGCCCATGTCGGACAGCGACTGCGCGCCATCCAGGATGCGGGCGGCGCGGGTGCCGTAGGCGCGGGCAAGGCGGGTGGCAGTGCCCAATGGCAGCCATGGGCGACCCGCGCGCAACTGCTCGACCAATGCGGCAAAGCCTTGGCGGTCGAAATCGCCGCCTGGCAGCGATGCCTGCGCCGTCCAGCCCGCTGCAGCACCCGAAGCTGCGGGCAGATACGCCGCCAGCCGATCCAACGCAGCCTCGGCCAGCCGGCGATAGGTGGTGATCTTGCCGCCAAACACGCTGAGCAGCACTGCCTCGCCTTCGGGGGCGTCGAGCATCAGCACATAGTCGCGCGTGGCCTCCTGTGCTGCGCTGGCGCCGTCGTCATACAGCGGGCGCACGCCAGAATAGGTCCACACCACCTGATCCGGCCGCACCGGCACGGCAAAATAGTCGCTGGCGCCTTTGCACAGATAGGCGATCTCCGGCTCGGTGGCGTGCACGTCGGCCGGGTCGCCGGTGTAGTCCTGGTCCGTGGTGCCGATGAGGGTGAAATCGCGCTCATAGGGAATGGCGAAGAAAATGCGGTTGTCGGCGTTTTGGAAGATGTAGCAGCGGTCATGCGCATACAGCCGGGGCACCACGATGTGGCTGCCCTGCACCATGCGCACCTTTGCCGATGTGTTGGCCCGGATCACCTGGCCCAGCACCCGCGCCACCCACGGCCCCGCCGCGTTGACCAGCGCCCTGGCGCGGATGATGCGCACCTGGCCGTCGAGCCCGCGGACCGACACCGACCACAGACCGTCGACCCGGGTGGCCGAGACGCATTCAGTGTGCGGCATGATCTCGGCGCCATGTTCCGCTGCGTCGCGCGCGTTCAGCACCACCAGCCGGGAATCCTCCACCCAGCAGTCCGAATACTCGAAGCCGGTGGTGAATTCCGGCTTCAGGATACCGTCGTCAAGCCGCCGTGTGACGGTGGCGGGCAGCAGTTTGCGGCCGCCGATATGGTCATAGAGCAAAAGTCCAAGCCGCAGCAGCCAGGCCGGTCGGAGCCCCTTGTGGTGTGGCAGCACAAAACGCAGCGGCCAGATGATATGCGGCGCGATGCCCCACAGCACTTCGCGCTCCTGCAGCGCCTCACGCACCAGCCGGAACTCGTAATGCTCCAGGTAGCGCAATCCGCCATGCACCAGCTTGGTGGATGCCGACGAGGTGGCGCCGCCGAGATCGGCGCGTTCGCACAGCGCCACGGACAGACCGCGGCCTGCGGCATCGCGTGCTATGCCGCAGCCGTTGATGCCGCCCCCGATCACCATCAGGTCGAAAATGGCCGTTTTCATGCCCTCTGCGCGTCTCCACCTCTAACTCGATTGCACCACCGCTAACCCACCAGCTTGATTGCCCTCTTACGCGATTTCGCGAGCTGTCGGAAGCATGGCGCAGATGTCCGGCATCGGCGCCAGCACGATCCGCTGGCCAGGTTCGGCGGTCAGGCAATAGGCCGGTGGCACGGCGTGCCAATCTGTGGGATGCGCGTCGATCGGCTCGGACACCACAACGAGGCCGGTTTCGTCTTCCCGCCAGTAAAGTGTGGGCGGCCTTCGGTCTGACGACCAGCGGAACGCCCAGATGCGCTGTCCGTCGCTGAGTGAGGCGGTGAAGCGCAGCGGCTCCGTCACCCCGGCATCACGCATCAGCCTCAGAATCGCAGCAAGGGTGCGGCTGATGGCCTGGGCCGGATCGTCCTCCAGCCCGTTGGCCAAGGCGCAGAGCAGGATCGCCTCGCTGTCGGTGGTGCCGGAGCGCAGCGGATAGAGTGCATCCGGGATCATCGCCTCCACCCGGCGGCGCACCGCGTGCCAGCCGCCGATCTGCCCGTTGTGCATGAACAGCCAGCGCCCGGCGGAAAACGGGTGGCAGTTGGCCCGTGTGGTGGCGGTGCCGGTGGCCGCGCGAACATGCGCAAAGAACAATCTGGCACGCACCTGGGAGCAGAGCGAGCGGAGATTCTCGTCCGACCAGGCTGGATGAACCTCGCGGTACAGCCCGGGATTCGGCCGTTCGCCATACCAGCCGATGCCGAACCCGTCGCCGTTGGTCTCGGTCTTGGCCTCAGTGGCGTGCATCGACTGGTGGATAAGCGAGTGTGCCGGCGCTGCAACGAGCTCCTCCAGCAGAAGTGGATCACCGCGATACGCAAGAAAACGACACATGGAACATCCTAACGATAGGCTTCGGCACCCAAGCGGTATCCGCCCAGACATTGACATAATTGCGGCATGGCAGGATACCGCCGCCCTCTCTTACGGATCAGTCTCGCATGGCGGTTCACGCTTTCATCTTCCCGGGCCAAGGCAGCCAGACTGTCGGCATGGGCCGCGATCTCGCCGCTGCATTCAGCGCTGCGCGGGAGATCTTCGAGGAGGTCGACGAAACCCTTGGGCAGAAATTGTCCAAGATCATGTTCGAAGGCCCGCCCGAATCGCTTACCCATACCGAAAACACCCAGCCGGCGCTGATGACGCATTCGATGGCGGTGCTGCGGGTGCTGGAGCGCGAGGGCGGTTTTTCCGTGGCCGACCGCGCCACACTCGTCGCGGGGCATTCGCTGGGCGAATACACAGCCCTTGCCGCCGCCGGCAGCTTCACCACCGGCCAGGCGGCGCGCTTGTTGCGGCTGCGTGGGCTGGCCATGCAGAAGGCGGTGCCACAAGGCGAAGGCGCCATGGCGGCCCTGCTCGGCGCCGAGATGGAACTCGCTCTGTCCATCTGTGCCGAAGCCTGCGCCCTCGGTGAACTGGTCGAGGCCGCCAACGACAACGGCGGCGGCCAGGTCGTGATCTCCGGCCACAAGATTGCCGTCGAACGCGCCATCGAGGTCGCCAAAACCCGTGGCGTCAAACGGGCGCTGCTGCTGCCGGTGTCTGCCCCGTTCCATTCCGCACTGATGGCGCCGGCCGCGGATGCGATGCGCGATGCGCTGGATGCGAGCCGCCCGCTGCCGCCAATCGTCCCGCTGATCGCCAACGTGACTGCCGCCAAAGTGACCCAGCCTGACGAGATCGTGCGCCTGCTGGTCGCCCAGGTTACCGCCACCGTGCGCTGGCGCGAAAGCGTGGAAGCGATGGTGGCCATGGGTGTCACCAGCTTCATCGAGCTCGGCGCCGGCCGCGTGCTGTCCGGCCTGATCCGCCGGATCGCGCCGGATGCCACCACCGCCTCGGTCGGCACGCCCGCCGAGATCGAAGCCTTGCTGAAAACCATCTGAGGGAAGCTGAGATGTTCAAGCTGGACGGCAAGCCAGCGCTGATCACCGGTGCGTCCGGCGGCATCGGCGCCGAGATCGCCCGCACCCTGCATGCCCAGGGCGCCGTCGTGGTGCTGTCCGGCACAAGGCGTGATGCGTTGGACACGCTCGCCACTGAACTTGGCGAACGCGCGCATGTCTGCCCTGCGAACCTGCGCGAAGCCGGTGCGGCCGACGCACTCGTCGCCGCCGCCGAAACCGCCGCCGGGCCGCTCGCCATCCTCGTGAACAATGCCGGCCTCACACGCGACATGCTGGCGCTGCGCATGAAGGACGAGGACTGGGACAGCGTGATCGACGTCGATCTCACCGCCCCGTTCAAGGTGGCGCGCGCGGCACTCAAGGGCATGCTGCGCCGCAGGGCTGGCCGCATCATCGGCATCGGCTCGATCGTGGGCAGCACCGGCAACCCCGGCCAGGCCAACTACGCCGCTGCCAAGGCCGGTTTGGTGGGCATGACCAAAGCGCTGGCGCAGGAGGTCGGCTCGCGCGGCATCACCGTCAACATGGT
>JAYTHH010000289.1:0-12869 GCA_043732745.1 Rhodospirillales bacterium | reverse complement strand
AGCGTCTGCGCGCCATGCCGCAGGTGGAATTGCACAGCCTGCCCGACGCAAGCCGCAAAGACCCGGCGGCGCGCCGCGACATCATGCACGCGGTCGATCTGGTTGTGCTGTGCCTGCCAGACGACGCGGCGCGGGAATCGACCGCCATCGCCGACGCCATCGGCTCGTCTGGCCCGAAACTGCTGGATGCCAGCACGGCGCATCGGGTCGATCCTGGCTGGGTGTACGGGTTCCCCGAAATGCTGCCCGGCCAGGCTGTCCGCATCGCGAAGAGCAGCCGCGTGTCCAACCCCGGCTGCTACCCCACTGGCGGCATCGCGCTGCTGCGTCCGTTGATCGAGGCCGGGGTGCTGCCGTCCGACTATCCCATCACCGTCAACGCTGTCAGCGGCTATTCCGGCGGTGGCAAGGCGATGATCGCGGCGCATGAGGCCGAGGACGGTCCGGCGTTCGAGCTGTATGCGCTGGGCATGGAGCACAAGCATCTGCCTGAACTGCAGGTGTATTCCAAGCTCGTGCGGCGGCCGATCTTTGCCCCCAGCGTGGGCCATTTCCGCCAGGGCATGCTGGTGTCGATCCCGCTGCATCTGGACATGCTGTGTGGCCAGACCCGCACCGCCGATCTGCACGGCATTCTCGAAGCCTATTACGCCGCAAGCCGCCTGGTGCAGGTTGAAAAGCCGTCTGCCAACGGCAAGCTGGAACCGGAGGCGCTGAACGACACCGACCGCATGGAGCTGCGCGTGCACGGCCATGACGGCCACGGCCAAGCGATCCTGGTGGCACGGCTCGACAATCTCGGCAAGGGTGCGTCCGGCGCCGCGGTGCAGAATCTGTCGCTGATGCTCGGTCTTGACGACGCGACGGCCTGACGCCGTGACCGACCATCGGTTCCTCGCGTTCGAGGGGCAGATCCCAAAAGTCGATCCCAGCGCCTTCATCGCGTCCACGGCAATTTTGATCGGCGATGTCACGGTCGGGCCGCGATCGAGCGTGTGGTTTCACTGCGTGCTGCGTGGCGACACCAATTTCATACGGGTGGGCGCGCGGACGAACATCCAGGACGGCACCATCGTGCACGTCGCGGCCGGCACGTTGCCAACCTTGATCGGCGACGATGTCACGATCGGCCATGCCGCCATCATCCATGCATGCACATTGCATGACCGGGCCTTCGTCGGCATGGGGGCGACGGTTCTGGATGGGGCGGTGATCGAGCCGGGTGGCCTGCTCGCCGCCGGGAGCCTGCTGCCCCCGGGCAAGCGGATCGGGGCAGACGAGCTGTGGCAGGGATCTCCAGCCCGCTTGGTGCGCGTGATGACAGACGAGGATCGGCGCCGCTTCGGCGTCAATGCGACACATTACGCCGAGCTTGCGGCGCGCTATCTGGCGCAGGGCTGAACCACCCTGATGCATCCGGGGGCCGCAGCCCCACGTATCGAGGCGAGGCAACAGGAGGATCAGATGTTGAAATTCCATCACGCCGTCTTGCTTGTCGGCCTGTTGGCCGCGGGCTGTGCCGGGCAACGGGCCGGCTCAGTGGACACCGCCGTCATGCCGCAGGGCGTTTTCAGCGGCACCGACGTCGATCGCGAAGCGCTCAACGCGGCGTCGCAGACGCTGGGGCTGGATGCGCCGCGTCCTGCCACGATACAGGGTCTTGCCCTGGGAATGGCCTCTGTGGACTATGTCGCGGGCGCCTACAATACCCATGCGCGCTGGATCGGCATCGATGGCGCGGCCCAGGAAGGTGCCCTGATCGCGCGGCGCGAAGTGCGCGATTCCATTGGCGTGCAGCGATCCACGCCGTCGCAGCTGGTGGTGAATGCGCTGGTCGCGGTCAGCCGGTCCGACACGGCGCCGGCCATGCAAATAGCCTTGGCCAATCCGGTGTTCACGCTGGGGCCGCAGGAGACCGAGGCGCGGCTGCGCAATCTGCCGCCGCTGTTCAGCACGCCCTACGCGATCGCGCGACTGAACAAGGCGGTGATGGAGCCGAACGGCGATAGTTGCAGCCAGCGTTTTTGCTGATCAGCGCTTTTGGTGGCCAGCGCCTCTATTAACCGGAACGTGGTCGGGTGGCGCGCGCGGCGTGACCCGACCATTTGCCTGTAGGGGCTTAACGCTTAGAAGGTCATGCTCTGCCAGCGGAGCATGATCGCATGAGGTTCGACATCGCCGGGATCGATCTATCGTCCCGGCGCTTCCACGTCCTGGGCTTTGCCGCCCTGGCGCTGGCGATTGCTGTAATTCTGCTGACCGGCAAGCCGATGGGACTCACCGGCGATGAACCGCGCTATCTGATGTACGCTTATTCGCTGCTGCATCACGGCCGCTTCACCATGAGCCTGGCCGAGTGGGCGCC
The DNA here is from genome assembly GCA_043732745.1 of Rhodospirillales bacterium. Taxonomy (GTDB): domain Bacteria; phylum Pseudomonadota; class Alphaproteobacteria; order Acetobacterales; family Acetobacteraceae; genus CAIQQQ01. The sequence continues at coordinate 10,504 of JAYTHH010000289.1, read as the reverse complement.
CTTGTATGAGGCGTCGACCGGCAGCGTGCCGGCGGATCTGCCGGTCGGCGGCAACGGCCTTATCCTGATGCACGGCGTCTACCTGCCCACCCTGTTCGCGCCGGTTGCCATCTTCGGCCTCACGGGGCTGCGCTTTGCCACCATGCTGATCGGGCTGGCCGGGCTTTTCTGCCTGCTGGGGCTCTGCCGGCGAATAGCGGGTCCGGGCGCCGCGCTGATGGCCACGACTGTGGCAGGCCTGTCGATTCCGCTGCTCCCCTACCTGCATCTGTTCTACATGGAGACGTTCCTCTTCGTGCTGGTTGCCCTGACCTGGGGCCGGCTGCAAACGCCGGGAAGGAATTTCGGCGGGGATGTGCTGACATCGCTCCTGGTCCTGGCCATCCCGTTCGCGCATCTGCGCGGTGCGGTGGTGGCGGCGGCGCTTTACGCCATGCTGCTGCTGATGCTGTGGCGCGCGGGCCAGCGGCGGCGCGCTGCCGGGTTCGTGGCGTTGGCCGGATTGGCACTGGCATTGCTGATCGGGATGAACCTGCTGATCTACGGCGTCGTCACCGGCCCGGTGAACTCCGCGCGACCGCCGATGCCGTGGGAATGGTTTTCCGTGGTGTCGATGCAGCTGTTCAACGTCCGCCACGGCCTGATCGCGTTCGGCCCGGTTTGGCTGCTCGGCTACGCCGGCCTGATCGCCGGCGCCCTGCGAGGCCACCGTATTGCAAGGCAGGGATTGTTGCTGGCGGTGCTGGCGGGGCTCACCGGCATGGGCGTGAACCCCGGCGAATGCTGGCCGGCGCGGTTCTGGGTGTTGTCGATCCCCATGCTGGCGGTGGGGCTGGCGTTCACCTGGGAGCTCGGCCGCAGCCGCCTGTCGCGCGGTATCGTGGTGGTGCTGATCTGTCTCACGCTGGTCAACACTTGGCTGTTTATCAACGTGCCCAACATGCTGGTGGAGAACCGGCAGACCACCGTCACCTATCAGCGCTTCTTCGACAAGATCGGCTTTTTCAACCCCGGCCTGACCCTGCCGGTGGAACTGACCGACGCCGTCGACACCGATGCCGCACGCAACATGGCGGTGGGGTCCGCACTCTTCGTTCTGCTGGTCTGTGCCGGCTTGCGCTCCCGCCGGTCGGTGGCGGCGCTGCCCGCGGCATTGCTGGTGTTGGCGGCGCTCGACCTGACTCGCGTGGCGGTGGTGCCGAAGACGGATTACACGCTGACCAAAGGGGCGGCTAATTTTTACGTCACGTTCGCCCGGCCGATTCCGTGGGTCTACATCCAGACCGGCAACAACTGGGAGACCTGGTCCGTGGCGCCGGATTTCCCAAAATTCTCGGTAACGACCACCGGCGCGGACGGACGGGCGATGCAGGTGCTGCTTGATGCCGATCAGGTCATCTCGGCGTCCTGCGCCGACGGCGTGGCTGAGATTGCGGTGTCGGCCAGCGGTGCCTACACGTTCGAGCCCGCTTTGGCCGCCCGCTTCGTGGTGTATCGGTCGCGTTCCCTGCTGCGGAACATGATCGGCCCGATCCGGGGTAAGTGTTGATCCGACAACGAGGAAACGCGGTTTTGCCCATCATCCTGGCCTTGCTGGCCGTGGTCTATGCGAATGGGTACCTCACGCATTCGGCCGTGCCGGGGAACAATCCGATCTATCCGCTGGGCTGGTGGGGCTGGTTCGACCAGTCGATGTACCTGCGCGCAACGCGGGCCTTCGCAAGCTTTGACATGGATGCGGCCAAGCATTGGTATCCGCCAGGCTATGCCCTGCTTGGGGCGCCATTCAGCCGCACCATGCCCGGCCATCCCTTCTTCTTCGTCGATCTCGCATGCTTCGGCGCCGCCTATCTTGGCTTTGCTTCGTTCGCGGGGCGGTTCGGGGTGGGCCGGATCTGGGCAGTGGCCCTGTTTCTGCTGCCGGTGATCGATCGGCGGTTGGTGGATGCCTGGGTGGTGCCGTGGACCTCCACCCCCACGGCGGCGCTCCAATGGGGCCTGTTGGCGCTGGTGGCGGCGCACATCATGACCGAGCGTTTCTCGCTGTGGCGAGCGCTCGGGATCGGGGCGCTCACAGGGCTGGTGATCGTGTTCCGGCCCACCGACATCATTGCAGCCGGCGTGGCGGGCGGCTGCGCGGCCCTTTTCGACGTCATCCATCGGCGGAAATGGGTCGGCATCGCCGGGATGGCGGGGGCCGGTGCGGTTGTCCTGGCGGCCTATCTGGCGCTGTATCTGCGCATCTATGGACCGCATGTCAGCGGCTACCTGGAAAACTCGCAGAAACTGGGGTTTTTCTACGACACGCTGGGGTTCAAGGCCTTCACCCTGTTGATCGACCCGCGCGCCTGGTTCGGGGTGGACCCGGACCGCTGGCATGAAGGCCTGTTTCAGCGGGCGCCGTGGCTGGTGTTCGGGGTGGCCGGATTCCTGGTGGCCTGGTTCACCGTGGCGCCGCGCCTGCGCTGGCTGCTGGCGGCGCTCATTGTGGGAATCGTGGCCAGCACCGTCAACTATCTCGCCTATATCGACCTGCTCGCCACCGGCATCTGGCGCTACGGCAACGTGCATTATCTGAAATGGGCCTATCCCGGCATGTCCCTGCTGGGTTTCTTGACATTGCGCGAGATCGTGGTGGGCCGCCGCCGCCTGGCGATCGCGGGATGTGCCGCGGCGCTGTTGCTCTGCTGCCTGCGGATCGTCCCCCGCCCCGCCGCCGATGGCGAGCCTTACCGGATGGCCTTGCTCGCCGGACCAAGCGCCGGTTGGGTGCAGGCCTATTTCGAACTGCCGCTGCTGCACGACGATCGCGGACCGCTGCCCACGACGGAGGCCGCGCGGGCATTCCCCCTCGACGGCGGCATCCGCGTTCTCGCCATCCGACGCGACTTCCAAGGCCCGCTCGCCTGGGCCCAAGGCGATGGCCTCGGCGCCATCACCGGCCAACGTCACTTCAAGGCGGTGGTCGAGTTCGGAGTGCCCTGCTTCATTCTGTCCCGGTTTTGCCCGAAAGGCACCATGTCTGCGATCGAACCGTAATCGGAGATCGCGCCAAGTGGGCCTGCAGTCAGCTGATCTGCACCTTCACGTAAGAACCCGGCGCCGCCTCGATCCCTTCGGCGGGCTGGCGGGCATCAACCATGGCACGGCCGGAAGCACCACCCTGCGCCGTCACCCAGCGCTGCCAGTCCGGCCACCACGAGCCGGCGATCTCGGTTGCGCCCTGGAACCATTCCTCTGCCGTGTGGGGCAGCTCGGTGTTCATCCAATGGCTGTATTTGCCACCCTCGGGCGGATTGACGACGCCTGCGATATGGCCGGACGCCGCGAGCACGAATCGGTTCTTCCCGCCGAGCAGCTGGGTGCCGGTGTAGGTGGTCTTCCAAGGTGCTATGTGATCCTCCCGCGTGGACAGGAAATAGGCGGGGGTCTTGATGCTGCCGAGATCAATCGGCGTGCCGTCCAAGGTGATGCCGCCTGGCGTGCTCAGCCGGTTCTCCTGATACATGTTGCGCAGGTAGAAGCTGTGCATCGTGGCCGGCATGCGCGTGCTGTCGCTGTTCCAATACAGCAGGTCGAACGGGAAGGGGTCGTTGCCCATCAGGTAGTTGTTGACCACGAACGACCAGATCAGATCGTTGGCGCGCAGCATGTTGAAGGTGCTGGACATCTCGGAGCCTTCGAGGAAGCCCTTCTTGTTCATCTTCTCCTCGAGCGCCTGAAGCTGCTCCTCGTCGATGAACACGTTGAGCTCGCCGGTCTCCTTGAAGTCCAGCATCGAGACGAAGAAGGTGGCCGATTTGATGCGGGTGTCGTTGTGCGCCGTCATCCAGGCGAGCGTGCTGCCGAGCAATGTTCCGCCCAGGCAGTAGCCGATGGCGTTGACGTGCTTTTCGCCGGTCTCGGCCGCGATCGCGTCCAGTGCTGCGAGGATGCCTTCCTTCATGTAGTCCTCGAAGGACTTTTCGTACAGATGCTCGTCGGGATTGACCCAACTGATCATGAACACGGTATGCCCCTGGCTCACTGCCCAGCGTACAAAACTGTTCTTTGGGCGCAGATCGAGGATGTAGAACTTGTTGATCCAGGGCGGCACTATCAGCAGCGGCCGTTTCAGCACTTTATCAGTTGACGGCTTGTATTGGATGAGCTGCATCAGCGCGTTCTGATAGACCACGCGGCCTGGTGACACCGCGATGTTCTCGCCGAGCTTGAAGGCGTCAGCATCGGTCATCTTGATGCGCAACTGGCCCTTGCCGCGTTCGAGATCTGCCAGCAGGTTGTTCAGGCCGCGGATGAGGTTCTCGCCGCCGCTCTCGGCAGTTTTGCGCAGCACTTCGGGGTTGGTCAGCAGGAAATTCGATGGGCTCATAGCATCGACGAACTGGCGCGAATAAAAATCGACCTTCTGGGCGGTCTGCGGATCGAGGTCGTCCACATGGGTCACCACGTCCTGCACATAACGTGCGGACAGCAGATAGGACTGTTTGATAAAGTCAAAAACCTCGCTTTCCTTCCAGGCCTCGTCCTTGAAGCGCTTGTCCTTCGGATCGGCCTGGATCACCGGAGGCGCCGGCTCGCCCATCATGCGGCGCGCGGTGTTCTGCCAGAGCAGCATGTAGTCTTGCCAGAAGCCGATCTGCGCCTGAACAAGGCGTGCTGGATTGGCCATCAGCTTGCTGGTCATCTCCATGAACGCGCTGCCGATATGCATTGGGTCCGGCCGCTGCGGACCTTCCTCTGTCTGGCGCTGCAGCCAGTCGGTCACGATCCGCTGTGAGCGCTCGGCGATGACAGCCATGGAACGGCCGAAGGTCGCAGGATCGGCGAGAGGGCCGATCGGTTTGTCTTCGGGCCCGATAGCACCGTTTGCCGGTGTCGTGTTGTCGGCCATGGCGGGCGTCCTTTCCGCGAACCCGCCTTACGCGCTAGGACTGCGGCATGAGATGTGCGAGCACATCGGATGCAGCCTTCGGCGCGGAGCGGGACCGTCTTTATGTCAACTGGTCGACCAGAACAGATCTCAGGTGTTACAGCCGCATCGGTGCCGGTTCAAGGCCACACTCCGGGATGCTGGGCGCAACGCCTGCCTCGCCGGATGGGGTTGTGCTGGGGTGGGGTTGGAACCATGGTCCGCGGTATGAAACGGTCTGGCCTTAATGCGATGCGATCTGGTGGCCGCGTGTTGGCATTGTCGTTGTGTGCCTTGGCGTCGTGCGCGCAGACCAGCCTGAATCCGGTCAACTGGTATCACGCGATCGAGGGCGGCAAGATCGCGGACGAGCGGCCGCCGCCACCGCAGTCGGACGCGCCATATCCCAATCTGGCCAGCGTGCCGGCGCGGCCGGCGCCGATCGATGCGCCGGCGCGGGGTGCCATCGCGCAGGGCCTGGTGGCTGACCGCACCAACGCGCAATATTCTGCCAGCCTGTCGCCACTCCCGCCACCGGCCAATCCGGCCAATCGCCCGGTGCCGCCGACGCCACGCCCCGCCGGCGAGGAGGCTGCCGCCGCCAGCCTGCCTGCGGCTTCGGCGCCGCCATCCGCGGCTTCCGCTGCGAAGCCGATCGGCCCGCTTGGGCCGCCGCAGCCGCCGCTACCGGAGGTAGCGGTAACGGCGCCGCGTCGTGCGCCGACCCAGCCGGTGCAGTCCAGTGCGCTGCCGGCCCCCGCCGCTGCTCCGATTTCTGTTGCGCCCAAGCCTGCCCAGGATGTGGGTGCCCGGGCTGACGCGGTGATCGCGCAGGGCCGCCCGGCCGAGCCGCAGGCGGGTTTGCCCACCGTTCCCACCACCCCGCCGCCGCCGCCGATGCTGCCGGGCGCTCCCGGCCAGACGCTCCCGGCGCCGCCGCCGATGCCGAAGCCGGCTCCGCCGCCAGTGCTCGCAGCTGTCATACCCACACCCGTGCCCGACCCGGCTGCGGCCCAATCCGGTGCAATACTGATCGCCTTCGCCGCCGGCTCGTCGGAGCTGCCGCCGAATGCCTTGGTGTCGTTGAAGATGATGAGCCTGCAGCGCGCCGACAATTCGATCGCCGTCACGGGCTTTGGCGACCTCACGGCCACCGAGGCGGCGGCCCAGTCCAAGGCGCTGCCATTGGCGCTGGAACGCGCCCGCGTCGTGGCGTCGCGCCTGCTGGCGTTGGGCGTTCCGGCCAACGCGATCCGTATCAGCGCAGAGGCCCAGGGCCACGGTGCCGCCGCCCGCATCGTTCGCTAGAGCGTGATGACCGAAGGTAGAATCACCGAGAGGTCTGAATCCCGCTTTTAAACACAAACTTAGACCAGGGTGATTTCGCTTTTTTGAAATCATCCTGACCTAAGATCCGCAACCCCTGACCGACCCAAGCTGGACACGCCCCATGCCCGAAGAGTTCCACCATATCCGCCGCCTGCCGCCCTATGTGTTCGCCGAGGTGAACAAGGCCAAGGCCTGCTATCGCGCGGCCGGTGGGGACATCATCGACCTCGGCATGGGCAATCCGGACCCTGCCACGCCCCCGCATATCGTGGCCAAGCTGGTTTTTCTGGCGACCGACAATGCGGGGCCGGTATGGTCGCAGATCGGCAATTCTGAAGCGCCAGTGCCCGGCCTGGTCGAGGTGGTGGCATGACCCGTCCTCTTTCCGTTGGACTTGCGGGTCTCGGCACCGTGGGTCTTGGCGTGTTGGACATGCTTCGAACCAATGCCGAGATCGTTTCCGCACGGGCTGGGCGGCCGATCGCCGTGACCGCGGTGTCGGCGCGCGATCGCACGCGGGACCGTGGTGTATCGCTGGAGGGGTTGCGCTGGTTCGATGATCCCGTGGCGCTGGCGACCGATCCGTCGGTGGACATTGCGGTGGAGGTGATGGGTGGTTCGGACGGCCCGGCGCGCGCACTGGTCGAAGCGGCTTTATCCGCCGGCAAGCCGGTGGTGACGGCGAACAAGGCGCTGGTGGCGGTGCATGGCGCCGAGCTGGCCGCGTTGTCGGAGCGCACCGGCGGCACCTTGGCGTTCGAGGCGGCGGTGGCCGGCGGCATTCCCGTCATTAAAGCGCTGCGTGAGGGCTTGGCGGGCAATCGTATTTCCAAGGTTGCCGGCATTCTCAACGGCACCTGCAACTATATCCTGACGGTGATGTGTGAGCGTGGGCGGGAGTTTGCCGACGTGCTGGCCGATGCGCAGAGGCTCGGCTACGCCGAGGCTGACCCGGCGTTCGATATCGATGGCGTCGACGCCGCGCACAAGCTGGCCATTCTGGCCGCGCTGGCGTTTGGCCGCCCGGTGGCCTTCGACGCCGTGCATGTGGAGGGCATTCGCGCTATTTCGGCCGTCGATATCGGGTTCGCCACCGAGCTTGGCTACCGGATCAAGCTGCTGGGCATCGCGCGACAGACCGAGGCGGGGATCGCGGCGCGGGTGCATCCTTGCATGGTGCCGGAGTCCGCACCGATCGCGCGGGTGGACGGCGTGTTCAACGCGGTTGTGGCGGAAGGCGATTTCGTGGGGCGGGTGATGTTGGAGGGACGCGGCGCCGGAGCCGGGCCGACCGCATCGGCCGTGGTGGCCGATCTCATCGACATCGGCCGTGGCCGTGCCACGCCGGTATGGGGTGCGGGGTCGGGCGCCTTGTCTTCCGTGCCGTCAGTTGGCATGGACGCGCATGTCGGCGCCTACTACCTGCGCCTGATGGTGGTGGACCGGCCAGGCGTGATCGCCGACGTGACCGCCGCCTTGCGCGATGCCGGCGTTTCCATGGGCAGCATGTTGCAGCGCGGCCGTTCGCCGGGCGAGGCGGTGCCCGTGGTGATCGTCACGCACGAGACGCGCGAGAGCGCCATGTTGTCAGCCGTCGCCCGCATTTCTGCGTTGGACAGCGTGCTCGAGCAGCCCGCCATGATCCGCATCGAACCCGCCTGAGGAACTTTCGCCATGGCCTATGAAGTAGAACACAAGACCGATCGCAACCTTGCCCTGGAGTTGGTGCGTGTCACCGAGGCCGCGGCCTTGGCGGCTTCTCGCTGGATGGGGCTTGGGCACAAGAACGATGCCGATGGCGCGGCCGTGGAGGCGATGCGGCGTGCCTTCGACAGCGTAGCGATCGACGGGACGGTGGTGATCGGCGAAGGCGAGATGGACGAGGCGCCGATGCTCTTTATCGGTGAGAAGGTGGGCCAAGGCGGGCCTGCGATGGACATCGCCGTCGATCCGCTCGAAGGCACGACGCTGACCGCCAAGGGGGGGCCGAACGCCATGGCCACCTTGGCGCTGGCCGAGAAGGGCAATTTCCTGCATGCGCCGGATTGCTACATGGACAAGATCGCTGTGGGCGGCGGGCTGCCGCGCGGTGTGGTCGACCTCGATGCCTCCGTCGGCGAGAACCTGCGCAACCTGGCGCGCGCGCGCAAATGCGAGGTATCCGACCTCACCGCCTGCATCCTCGACCGCGATCGGCACAAGGAGCTGATCGCCAAGACGCGGGAGGCCGGCGCACGTATCATCCTGCTGTCCGATGGCGATGTGTTCGGCGTCATCGCCACCAGCCAGCCCGATAGCGGCATCGACATCTACATGGGCTGGGGGGGTGCCCCCGAGGGCGTGCTGGCGGCGGCGGCGTTGCGCTGCGTGGATGGCCAGATGCAGGGGCGGCTGCTGTATGAGGACGACGCCCAGCGCGCCCGGGCGTTGGCCATGGGTATCGCCGATCCGGACAAGAAGTTCGATATTCTGGAGATGGCCAAGGGCGACGTGATGTTCGCCGCCACCGGCGTGACGAGTGGGCCGATGTTGCGCGGCGTGCGCCGCAGCCAGCAGGGGGCGGCGACGCATTCGATCGTGATGCGCAGCAAGTCCGGCACGGTGCGATTCGTGGAGGCGTATCACAACTTCACGACCAAGACATGGGGCAGCTACTGACCGATCTACCCGTCTTCGGCGTCAGCGTCAGCCTGTCCGGGCGGCGCTGGGTGTGGCGCGAGGCGGAGGATCGGATCGGCCAGGCGATCGCGCAGCGGCTGGAACTGCCTGAGATCGTGGGACGGCTGATCGCCTCGCGCGGCATCGACGTGGACCAGGCCGCGCATTTCCTGGAACCCACGCTGCGGGCGCTGCTGCCGGATCCTTCGGTGCTGAAGGATATGGATCGGGCTGCCGAGCGGTTGGCCGATGCCGTGAGGCGGGGCGAGACCGTGGGCGTGTTCGGGGATTACGACGTGGACGGGGCGTGCAGTGCGGCGATTATGTCGCAGCTGCTGCGGCGGCTTGGTTGCACTGTGCTGCCCTACGTGCCGGACCGGATGACCGAGGGGTATGGCCCCAATGTCGATGCGCTGGCGGGGCTGGCGGCGCGTGGGGCGACGTTGATCGTGTGCGTGGATTGCGGCACCGCGGCGGCGGAGATTTTGGCGACCCTTGCGGGGGAGGCGGAGGTGATCGTGCTTGATCATCACGCCTGCCAGGGGCCGCTGCCTGATATCGCTGGCATGGTGAACCCCAATCGGCTCGATTGCGGCTCGGGCCTGCGGCATCTGTGTGCGGCGGGGGTGGTGTTCATGACGGCGGTGGCGACGCAGCGGTGGCTGCGGAAATCGGGGTTCTTTGCCGCAAGGCCGGAGCCGGACCTGCGTGATGCGCTGGATCTGGTGGCGTTGGCGACGGTGTGCGACGTGATGCCGTTGGTCGGGCTCAACCGTGCCTTCGTGACGTCTGGGCTGAAGGTGATGGAGCGACGGGGGCGGCCGGGCATCGCAGCGTTGCTGCAGGTGGCTGGCGTGATGGAGAAGCCAACCGCGATGAGCCTTGGCTGGGCGCTGGGGCCGCGCATCAACGCGGCCGGGCGGATCAGCGACGCCGATCTGGGCTTGCGGCTGTTGCTGGCTGAGGACGAGGCCGAGGCCGCGAGCCTGGCCGCCACGCTCGACAGCATCAATCGTACCCGCCAGACCGTCGAGGCGGATATGCTGGACGATGCGATGCGCCAGGCGCAGGTGCAGATCGATGCCGGCCATGCGGCGGTGCTGGTGTCTGGCGGGCAGTGGCATGCCGGGGTGGTGGGCATCGTGGCCGGCCGCATCAAGGAGCGGTTCAACCGGCCGGCTTGTGTCGCCGCTGTGGCGGATGGCATGGCGAAGGGGTCTGGGCGTTCGGTGCCGGGGATCGACCTGGGTGCTGCGGTGATTGCGGCGCGGGCGCATGGCTTGCTGACCAGCGGCGGCGGGCATTCCATGGCTGCGGGCTTTGGTCTGAAACAGGAGGGGCTGGCGGCGTTTCACGCCTTCCTCGACGCGCGGCTGGCGGCGGCGTCGAACCTGCCGGGTGCGGCGGACCTGCGGATCGAGGGCACGCTTGCGGTGGGGGGTGCGACGGTGGAACTGGCCGAGCAGATCGGCCGCTTGGCGCCTTTCGGGGCGGGCAACGAGGAGCCGGTGCTGGTGCTGCCCCGGGTGCGGGTGGCGCATGCTGAGCGCATCGGCAAGGAGGGCAAGACCTTGCGGGTCATGCTGGAAGGCGAGGGTGGCAGTA
>JAYTHH010000288.1:0-4100 GCA_043732745.1 Rhodospirillales bacterium | reverse complement strand
ATAGAGCGGGCCTGTCTGCTGGTAAGCAAACAAGGCCCGCCATAAGCATCACGCCTTGGCGTGCGGCAGTTTGGCCGTGCTCTTCTCGTGTGCGGAAGCAGACGCTTTGTGGGCGGCGACAGACGCTTCGTGCGCGGCGAGCGAGTGTTTGCCGGCGATCTCGTGGTCGCCCTTGGCATGGTGTTCGGCTGCGATGTGATGCGCCTTTGCCGCCTTCTCGTGGTGATCGGCCGCTTCAACGTGGGTTTGCTTGGCCATGGAGACGACTCCGTTTGTCTATCGGGATGATGGAAGTATGGAGCCGGTTGTTCGCCAGTTCCGAGATAGTAGTGCCACCGACCGAGCGCCTCAGTCAGGTTCGGAAACTACCCACACTTTGTGGGTCTTGACGGGAAGCATCCCGGCGGTTTCTAGCGACAAGCGCCGCTGACAGTCGCACCATCGATCTCCACGGCCTTGTGAGTAGTTTCCGACCCTGCCCGACTGATTGCGAGCATGCGCTACTCTGGAAGTGGGCTTCATGGCGACGCGTGAAGAGAAGGATGAAGCGATAGCGACCGGATCGCCTCACCCCTTTGCGCCTAGCCCTTGTTCTCACCTCCGAAAGAGGGAAATAACCGTGCTCGACATCATCGGCGACAAGACAAACACTCGCACCTTCGAGATGACCGGAAACTGTCCGTTTGGTGGCGACCGCGTAGGCGGCGCCTCGGGGACGCCTCCAACACTTTCGGACTGGTATCCTGATCGCCTCAAGGTTGAACTCCTCCACCAGAACGGACCTCAGGCCAATCCGCTGGGCGGTCATTTCAATTACGCCGAAGCGTTCAACGCGATCGACTTCGTGGCGCTCAAGCAGGACATCAAGACATTCCTGACCTCATCGGTGGCATGGTGGCCATCCGACTACGGCAATTACGGCCCGCAGATGATCCGCATGTCGTGGCACGCGGCCGGAACATATCGTATCGCCGATGGGCGCGGCGGCGCCGGGGAGGCGCTGCAACGCTTCGCGCCGATCAGCAGCTGGTGGGACAACGGCAACACCGACAAGTCACGCCGCCTGATCTGGCCGATCAAGCAAAAATACGGGAGTGCGCTCTCTTGGGGCGACCTGATGGTGCTGACCGGTAACTGCGCCCTCGAGATCATGGGGTTCCCGACCTATGGCTTCGGCGGCGGACGGCACGACGCGTGGGAGGCCGACGCCAGCACCTATTGGGGTCCCGAGGTGTGGGACCCGAAACACATCGTATCATCCTCCAGCATGGTCACGCGCGACAAACGCTGGCGCGGCCGGAATGGTGACGCCGACTACGACCTCGAAAACCCGCTCGCTGCGACCCACCAGGCGCTGATCTATGTTAACCCGGAGGGGCCTTACGCAAACGGTGACCCGATGGGATCGGCGCGCGACATTCGCATCGCCTTCACCCGGATGGCGATGAACGACGAGGAAACGGTGGCCCTGATCGCTGGCGGGCATGCCTTCGGCAAGAGTCATGGCATGGTCGCTGCCGACCAGGTCGGACCACCGCCCGAGATCGCGCCGATCGAAGCGATGGGCCTCGGCTGGCAAAACCCGAAGGGCACCGGTTTTGCCGAGTTTGCGATGACCAATGGCATCGAGGGTAGCTGGACGCCCAATCCGACGCGGTGGGACAACGCCTACCTGGAAAACCTGTTCAAGTTCGAGTGGGAGCAGACGCGAAGCCCGGCAGGCGCCCTGCAATGGACGCCGGCCGATCCGAGTGCGCCCAAGACTCCGGATGCGCACATCCCGGGCAAGATGAACCCGCTGATGATGATGACCAGCGACATCGCACTCAAGACAGACCCGGATTATCGCCGGGTGTGCGAGAAGTTCCTGGCGGACTTTGACGCATTCACGCAGGCCTTTTCCAAGGCATGGTACAAGCTGACCCACCGCGATATGGGCCCGCGCGAGCGCTATCTCGGACCGGAAAAAAAGCTTGAGAACGATCTACTGTGGCAGGATCCCATCCCGCCCTGCGAGCATCCTACGGTCGGCGAGGCAGATGTCGCCGCGCTCAAGCAGGCGATTATGGCGGCCGGGATATCGGCGTCCGACCTGGTGTTCACGGCGTTCTCGGCGGCTGCCACCTACCGCAACAGCGACAAGCGCGGCGGCGCCAACGGGGGGCGCTTGGCGCTTTCGCCGCAGAAGGACTGGATGGTCAATCGGCGAACCGTGCCCGTGATCGCGGTCCTGCGGCGCGTGTTGGAAGCGTTCAACGCCAAGCAGACTGGCGCCGTGAGGGTCTCGCTTGCCGATCTCATCGTGCTCGGCGGCTGCGCGGCGGTCGAGAAGGCCGCGGCCGACGCCGGTGTTCAGATTTCGGTACCCTATACGCCTGGACGCCGGGATACGACGCAGGCGCTGACCGATATCGAGATGTTCGATTGGCTGCGGCCCCTGATCGACGGGTTCCGCAATTACGTGGACGATCGGTTCGCTGACATCACCCAGAGTGTCGCGCCCGAGGAGATGTTCCTCGATAAGGCGCAACTGCTCGCACTGACCGCTCCCGAATGGGTCGCGCTGGTAGGGGGGTTGAGGGCCATGGGCGCGAACCACGACGGGTCGGCCCATGGGATCTTCACAGATCGGGTCGGAGTGCTCACCAATGACTTCTTCACCGTGCTGACCAGCATGGAATACGAATGGAAGAAGGAGGACGAAGCGGGCTTGTTCTTTTCGCTCCACGACCGCGCGTCGGGTGAACCGCGCTTCATAGCGACAAGAAGCGACCTGATCTTTGGCTCCAACAGCCAGCTTCGTGCCGTTGCCGAGGTCTATGCGAGCAGCGACGGGCACCCCCGGTTCGTCAAAGACTTCGTGAAGGTCTGGGACAAGGTCATGATGCTCGACCGTTTCGACATCAGAATCTGAACCGCAGCCACGGAGCCAATGGAAAGGCTGCGCGGGTCGGGCAGGGGATCACCCAAAGGGGCCTGACACGCCACCACGGCAGCGGAGATGATCGCGGGCGGCAAAGGCCGAGTGATATGCGTCGATCGGTGTACCGATCCCGGATCGACGGTCCGCAGCGATCTCGGCCTGCCCCGTTCTAGCGGTAACGGCAGTCGCACGCTCGGCGTCTGAAAGTGCTGCTTTGCGTATTGAAGGTTTACATGAGCAGAGTTCAAAGCGTTGGTCCGGGCGTGGATGGCACAGCAGCCCACCCGAGTTTCATGGGAAGTGTCCCCGTCCGCACCGTCCAGGACGAACCGGGTGATACTGGCCAGGGCGGCTGCTCGCCGGAACAATCGCTCGTGTCCCGCCCAGTGGCACCGCAGGGCAGCAGAAGCCTGTTCAGGCGCTGATACCATGCCCCGCGCCGCCCGCCGGTTCCGGCAGGCCGGAGAGAGATCGTCGGTCGCCTTTCCGAGCAGCCGAAGCCATCCGCAGCGTGGGACCAGCATCGCTCCGAAGCGAGTTGTTCGGCGTAAACGCCTCGAAGAGCATGCGACAGGCGTCGCCGCAGCCCAGCCTGTGACATCTGGCCGTAGCAGGGCAGGGGACGCGGGCTGACACAGACCGCCCGGCTGACAATGCCGCGTTCCTGCTCCAGGCCAACCGCGCCATGGCGGGAACGGCCGGGTACGGCCACCACGCGACTACCGCCGCCGAGTGGCTGATCGACAACTACCACCTTGTGGCCATGCAAATCCGCGAGATCGGCGTGGACCTGCCGCCGCGTTCTCATGTGCACCTGCCTAGGTTGGCAAAGGGGCCGGCCGCCGGGCTGCCCCGGGTGTCCAGCGCGGCGTGGTCGCTGGTGGCGCATATGGACAGCCGCCTTGATCCCAATCCGTTGCGCCACTACTTGCCACCCAGCCTGCCGGGGCCTGCGACGGTGACCAACCCCTTCGCCGTCCAGATCGCGCATCGGCTGCGCGGCCATGACCCCCGGACGGACCCGGCGCTGGCATGGCTCGACCGGCATCGTGAGGCCTAGGGCACCATGGGCTAGTGATACGAATCTAACGCTTGGTGCCCACGTCTGACGGCTGCGATGATCTCGTCCGGGTCCTTGGTCCATCGGAATGGCTTTGGGTTCTGATTTGCCTCTTTG
>JAYTHH010000287.1:0-4116 GCA_043732745.1 Rhodospirillales bacterium | reverse complement strand
TGGTGGCGGCCTTGCGCCGTGGTTTCGGCCTCAGCACCGGAGCGGCAGTCGAGGATGTCGGTGAATGCGACGCGCCCGACTACACCAAATCCGGGCTTGCCGGCGCGCGAGACATCGACGCCATTCTGCGGTTTGCCCTCGCTTTGCCGCAGGCGCGCCGCGAGCGGTCTGTGGTGATTGGCCAATCGACCGGTGGCTGGGCCACGATCGCCTATAACAACGCCGAAGCGCTGCCATCCTCCATGTTCATCAGCATTGCCGGCGGCCGCGGCGCGCACGCCTTCGCCACACCGCCAACCAATTGCCGACCGGACCTGCTGGTCGAGGCCAGCGCCCGCTTTGGCGGCCGGGTGGGTGCCCCTATGCTGTGGATTTCGGCCGAGAATGACAGCTTCTTCCCGGTGGGCCTGATCTCCGACATGCAGCGCGCCTACAACCGGGCCGGCGGCGATGCGCGGCTGGTGACGGTGCCGGCCGTGGGCCACGAGGGCCATGCGCTATTCTATGCCTCGGGTGGGTCCAAACTCTGGGGTCCCGTCGTGGAACGCTACCTGGCCCAGATGCGCAGCGCCGGCTGATCTTGTCCGCGACGTTTCCTGCCCCAATTAACCTGTAAAGATTGAAGCTATGAGCGAAATCAAGTGAGCGAGATAAAGACCAAGCTGATTGAGGCCAAGCAGGCCTGGGCGAAGGCCGGGCGCCTGCTGACGGGCAAGACCGCCGATCCATCGTTACGCCTGCCGCCCGGCCAGCGCCTGGTAAAGGACTGGCCGGTGCTGGACCTCGGCATCCAGCCGGACATTACGGCCGCAAAATTCTTCCTCGACATCGACGGCGCCGTGGAAAATCCGGTGCATCTGAAGCTCGATGACGTGATGGGTCTGCAGCAACAGGACAGCGTCTCCGACATGCATTGCGTGACGGCCTGGTCGAGATACGACAACACATGGCAGGGCATTTCGGCCAAGACCGTGCTCGACCTCGTGCGCCCGCTGGCCTCGGCGCGCCACGTGGTCTTCCATGCCCATGACGGCTACACCACCAACGTGCTGCTGGAGCAGTTCGCCGATGACGATGTGTTCCTGGTGCACAGCTGGGAAGGCCAGCCGATCGAGCGCATCCATGGCGGCCCGCTGCGGGTATTGATCCCGAAGCTGTATCTGTGGAAATCGGCCAAATGGGTCAACCGCATCGAGTTCACCACCGCTGATCGCCCGGGCTTCTGGGAGCGCAACGGGTACAACAATAACGCCGATCCATGGCTGGAGGAACGCTACGATGAGTGATTTGACGCGCCGTGCCTTACTGGTCGCCGCCGCATCGATGCCGACCGTGGGCGCTGTGGCCGCGAGTCAGGACGCGTTCGGATTCTCGTTTCCGTCGATCGAGGAGGGCAGGCTTAACTTCGGCGACCTTAAGGGCCGTGTCTTGCTCGTCACCAACACGGCCAGCTTCTGTGGCTACACCTACCAGTATGAGGCGCTGGAAAAGCTGCATGCGACGTTGGAGCCAAGGGGGCTCTCGGTTGTTGGCGTGCCCAGCCAAGATTTTGGCCAGGAAAGCGGCACCGATGGCGCGGTAAAGGCGTTCTGCGAGGCCACCTTCGGTGTGCAGTTCCCGATGACGGGGTTGCTGCATGTCAAGGGCGCGCAGGCCGACCCCTTCTATAAATGGGTGCGTGCGCAGAAGAACTGGGAGCCGGCGTGGAATTTCAACAAGGTGCTGATTGGCCGGAGCGGGCAGATTCTTGGAACTTACGGTTCCGAAGATGAGCCCAATGGGCCGAGGCTTCGCGGTGCCATCGAAAAGGCGATTACGGCGATCGCTTGACGGTCAACCTAACAAATTCGTTGGGCAATATCGAGCATCACGGCTTCGAACATCTCGGTCGTGAGCCTTCGGGTGGACGTGTTGTAGCGGGACACGTGATAGCTGTTCGCCAGCATCAGGCCGTCAGGCAACGTGTGGACGGCACCATGCTGGAACCGCGCCAGGCTTTGCTTCACGCCGCAGGCCCGAAGCACTGCGGCATGGGCCAATACGCCCAGGGCCATTACGATCTTCAAATTCGGCATCCCCGCCAATTCCGCTTCCAGGAATTGGTTGCAGGTCTTCACCTCGGACGGCTCCGGTAGGTTGGCCGGCGGCACGCAGCGTACCGCGTTCGCGATGCGGCAATTCTTTAATACCACCCCGTCCGCAGGATCGGCGGTATAGACGCCGTGGGACAATCCGACCTTCGCCAGCGTCTGGTAAAGCAGCATCCCCGCGTGGTCGCCGGTGAACGGCCGGCCGGTTCGGTTGGCGCCTTTCACCCCCGGCGCCATCCCTACGATCAGCAGGCGTCCCGAGGGCGGCCCGAAACTCGGCACCGGCGCGTTGAACCAGCCAGGATTGGCCGTCTGATTCGCCACACGATAGGCGACAAGCCGTGGGCACAGCGCGCAATCGTGCCCAGGTGCGTTGATTACTGCGTCGATCATGACGATCGGATCAACTCAGTTCGGCGGTGTCGGCATAGGGCTCGGCCGGGGTCTGGCGGACCGGCGCGCGGGCCGGGCGGGCCTCGGTTTGGCGGCGGGTGAATTCGGGGGCGATATCCACCAGATCGATGAACTGGTCGGCCTGCCGGCGCAGTTCATCGGCCACCATCGGCGGCTGGGTGCGGATCGATGAGATCACGGAGACGCGAACGCCCCGGCGCTGGACAGCCTCCACCAGACGGCGGAAGTCGCTGTCGCCGCTGAACAGCACGGCGTGGTCGATTTTGTCGGCCAACTCCAGCATGTCGACCGCCAGCTCGATGTCCATGTTGCCCTTGATGCGCCGGCGGCCCTGGGCGTCGGTGAATTCCTTGGCGGGCTTGGTGACCAGCGTGTAGCCGTTATAGGCCAGCCAGTCGGTCAGCGGCTTGAGCGGGGAATATTCCTCCGTCTCCAGCACGGCCGAATAGTAATAGGCACGGATCACATGGGCGCGCTTGCGAAACGTCTCGAGCAGGCTGCGGTAATCGACATCAAAACCAAGATTGCGCGACGCGGAATATAAATTCGCGCCGTCAATGAAGAGCGCAACGCGCTCGGTCGGAAGAAAATGCATCATGCTCATCCTTGGGTCGACCGGGTTCAAAAATTGGCCGGCCATGGCCCCGATAAAAAATACGGCCTAATTTGGCACGCCTACCAAACGTTAAGCGGAATTCTTCCGTCAACGAAAGTCGGAATCGTCGATGAAACCCCTTTCCCGTCACGTATTCGTATCGATCGGCGCGAATTTGCCCGATCGGAATGGATGCGAGGCTCTTGCAACCTGCCAGGCCGCCGCCGAGGCGCTGCGCGCCATTCCCGGGCTTCGGATGCAGGCTGTGTCCCGCTGGTATGAGACCGATCCGATTCCGTCGGGCGGTCCGCCCTATGTGAACGGTGTCGCCTGGCTGGAAGGCGAGATTGATCCGGCGGTCCTGCTCCGAAATCTGCAGCAGATCGAGGCGCAGGCCGGACGCACGCGACCGTATCCGAACGCGCCACGAACATTGGATCTCGATATCATCGCCATTGGCGATCTGATACGCGATATGCCCGACCCGATCCTGCCGCACCCGCGCGCGCACCTCCGCCGTTTTGTGCTCGAACCGCTGGCCGAGATCGCGCCGTTCTGGGTGCATCCGGGCCTTGGCCTGCCGGTTTTGCGGCTGTTGGCGGGGCTTCCGCGGCAGGGCGTGCGCCTGCTCTGACTTTGATCCGGTCCGATATGACCGCAGCGCAGCATGAGGCACTTGCTTCTGCCGGCAGGCCGGATCATATGAGGGGTTGCCTCTTGCAATTTTTGCTTACTGACTGGAGTTTATCGCATGGCGCGCGTAACCGTTGAAGATTGCGTCGAGCGGATTCCCAACCGCTTCGAACTGGTTCTGCTGGCGGCCCAGCGCGCGCGCAACATCGCGCGTGGCGAGGAGATCACGGTCGATCGGGACAACGACAAGAATCCCGTCGTGGCGTTGCGCGAAATCGCCGACGAGACAATCACACTCGAGAAGCTCAACAGCGACCTGCTGAAGTCACTGTCCCGCGCGCCCGAGCCGGAGCCGGCGGACGAGGAGGTGCTCGACCTCATCCC
>JAYTHH010000286.1:0-4116 GCA_043732745.1 Rhodospirillales bacterium | reverse complement strand
ACCCAACCCCTCCCGCCGCCGGCGAGTTGGCACCTCGTCGGCGGCACCCCATCTTCGCTCAACAGGGCAGGAAGGTCATAAGACAAGCATCATCCGATCGGATAAAGATGCTTGACATAACAGGGGACTAGAGATTTTTTCCGATTCCTATCGATCGGAAAAAGCTCCAGATGCGGTTGGGTGTTTTGTTTGATGGGGGTGCGAATGGTGGACTACGTCCACCCTACCTTTGGGTTTTAATGTCTTCTGGGGTAGTGTCGCCCGGGTGGTTGTTGTCGAGATCATGCCTGATGTAGTCGACGACTTCAGCGATCTGGCGGTCGGTGAGGGTGCGTGCGAAGGGGGGCATTGCCTTCTGGCCACCCAATATCACCGCGATGGCGTAGCCGGCGGCTGCCAAGCGTGGGTTATGGCGCAGCGATGGATAGATGGCGGCGCCAGTTGCGCCGCGTCCGTCTGGCATGTGGCAGCCGGCGCAGACGGATTGATAGATGGCGCGGCCAGTGGTTTCGGTGAAGTGGAACGGGCTGCCGAACACGCCGTCGGCCTGTTGTTGCGCGTGGACTTGTGGCGGGCCGGCCAGCAGGAGGAAGGCCAGGGTGTATACGGGATTTTTGAGAGCGCTCATCGTGCCATCACCCTCTCGTGCAGGCGTGTGATGGCGTCGAGCGAGGACAGCAGCGCCCCTTCCTGCCAGGCGGGGATGTAGGAGGCGTGCTCGCCCGCCAGCAGGATGCGGCCATCCAGCGCGCAGAGATTTTTGTAGTGTTTGGCGCGGGCCTCGGTGGACCATTGGCCGTAGCAGCCGTGTGCGCCGGGGACGCGGTGCCAGCCGACGGCCATGCCGTGTTCGAACTCGGCTGTGTATTGCGGGTGGATCTCGGCGCCCCATTCGACGGCTTTGCGGATTCGCTCGGCGGGGGGGAGTGCGGTGAATTCGTAGGCGTAGGGGCCGAACGGGTAGGCGCCGAGCAGGACGCCGGGGCCGTCGTTGAAATATCCGCTGTTGGGATAGGCGATCTGAGTGATCGGCAGGTCGGTGTAGCTGATGCCGCCGTAGATGGCGTCGTCCTGTTCCCAGAAGCGGCGTTTGAACTGGAGGCCGATCTTCATGCCGGGGGCGTAGGGGACGGCGGCGATGGCATCGGCCATTGACGCAGACACGTTCATGTCGATCTGGCTGAGGATCGAGAGGGGTATGGTGCACAGGCACCAGTCGGCGTGGGACCGGCCGACTTCGCCGGTGATGGTGTCCGTCCAGGTGGCTGACACGCCCTGGTCGTTCTGGCGGATGGCGGTTACTTTGGTGTTCTGGCGGATGAGATCGCCGACTTCACGCGCGAAGGCGCCGGCGATCATGTCCATGCCGCCGACCGGCTGGAACAGGGTGGTTTGGTAGTCGTAATCCTGCGCCACGGCCAAAGCACGCCAGAGGCCGGACTTCAGGACGTCGGTTGATGAATTCACCACCGAATCGATCGGCTCGGCATTGCCGCCGCCGCCGCCGGGGGGCGTGTCGAAGCCACGCCGGCTGCTGGCGTTGGGGCCGGTGCGATAGGTGTAGTCGGCGTTCAGGCCGCCGAAGCTGCGCAGGGAGGCCAGCAAGGATTCGCGGTCGTCTTTGGAGACGATTTGATCAAGCGTATCGTTGTTCACGGCCTTGGCCAGCAGGTCTGACACCACGCCATGAAAATCTGCCTGCACGGTCCGGTAGCGTTGCGGTTTGGCCTCGAAGGCGTTCTTGGAATGCAGGTAGGCGTTGTGGTTGACCTGGATGAACGGTTCCAGTGCCACACCAAGGCGTTTGCAGTAATCGAGCATGCCGCGGTGGTGATAGGGAATGCGCCACGGACCAGGATTGAGGTAGAGCCCGTCGGCAAAGCGGCAATCCTGGGTTTCACCGCCGAGTTCGGTGTAGCGGTCGCCGCCGCGCAGCGTCCAGGTGCGGCCGCCGGGTTTGGTGTTGTAGTCCAGCACCTGCACCTTGTAGCCGGCGCGGCGCAG
The DNA here is from genome assembly GCA_043732745.1 of Rhodospirillales bacterium. GTDB lineage: Bacteria > Pseudomonadota > Alphaproteobacteria > Acetobacterales > Acetobacteraceae > CAIQQQ01. The sequence goes on along the minus strand of JAYTHH010000286.1, from coordinate 2,112 downwards.
TTCCAACGCGGCCACCATGCCGGCGACCCCGGCGCCGAGGATAAGAACGGAGGCGCCTTTTGGGTCGCCATCCAGCTTGATGGGACCGCTGTATTGCGATTCTCGGGCGAATCCCAGGCTGGTCATGGCCAGGTACATCGCCGAGCCGCCGGCCACCGCCCCGATCAGCGACAGCAGATCACGGCGGGAGGGTTGGGAAGCGGGCTGCTCTGTCACGCGGGTCACCTTGCAAGACATAATTTATGTAGCGCGGGCGGGCGGTTTGGCCAGCCGGGCATTCGTCCCTGGGAGGCATCAACGGTTCGTGCGAAAGCAGTGTCCACGGCATTGCTCACCAACGTTTCGATCGAGACGAGTGCGATATCGGCCGCTGTCAGCGTAGTGACCGGCTATGTCGGCACACGGCAGCAGTTCCGGAGACAGCGTGATCGCGCGCGGCGAACCCATTGGCCGGTCATTCTGGCCGAGATCAAAAGCCTGCAGCGGGTGTCTCGCCGGTATCATGGCGTTCTCGGCATCGCTCCCGTGGACTTCGGGCCAAGCTGCAGTTGACGGCGGCGAATCTGAATGTGTTCGGCTTCAATTCCGGCAAGATCGGACTGTTCTCAGTGCAAAGGCCCCAACCGAAGCACCGAAGCCCAACGCCTTACCTGATCTGCATCTGGAGAAGCTTCTGTTCGAGCAAGAGCTGCCGGTGATGTCTGAGGACGTTGTGCGGGGTGCGCTGCCGTGGGTTAGAATTTAGTGGTGCCGCGCCAAAAGACGTTGAGCAGATGTCGGTTTCAGGCATCATGGCCCGACGCAGCCGAGGACCCCAGGTATGTCTGAGACCCGCTTGAACGTTTCGTTGGCCGCAGCCCTGGTGGGGGCGCGCGAGTGCTACGTGTCTGCCAACCCGAAAAGTCTGGCGGCGCATGTGGAGGCCACGGCCGCCATGCCGGGCGGCAACACCCGCACCGTGCTGTTCCACGCGCCGTTTCCGCTGGCGATGGCGCGTGGCCAGGGGGGGCGCCTGTGGGACATCGATGGGCATGAATATACCGACCTGCTGGGCGAGTACACTGCTGGACTTTACGGACATTCCAACCCGATCATTCGTGAGGCGATCGACGCGGCGTTGGATCGCGGCTGGAATTTGGGCGGGCACAGCGTGATGGAGGCACGGCTGGCGTCTGCCATAGTGCAGCGTTTTCCCAGCATCGACATGGTGCGCTTTACCAACAGCGGCACCGAGGCCAACCTGATGGCTGTGGCCACCGCCTGCGCGCTTACCGAGCGCAAGAAGGTGTTGGTGTTCGATGGCGGCTACCATGGCGGCGTGATGTATTTCGGTAATGGCGGCATTCCCATCAACACGCCGCATCAATGGGTGCTGGGGATCTACAACGATCCTGTGTCTGCCGTGGCGTTGGCCGACGCGCATGCCGGGGAACTGGCATGTATTCTGGTGGAGCCGATGATGGGCTCGGGCGGCTGCATTCCGGCTTCGGCGGCGTTTTTGCAGGCGTTGCGGGACGTGGCCACGCGGATTGGCGCAATTTTGATCTTCGACGAGGTGATGACCAGCCGTATGTCCGAAGGCGGGCAGCAGAAGCGCCTGGGCATAACGCCGGATATGACGAGCCTGGGTAAGTATATCGGTGGCGGTATGAGCTTTGGTGGCTTCGGCGGCCGGGCCGATATTATGGAGCGTTACGATCCGCGTCGGTCTGACGCGATTCCGCATGCCGGCACGTTCAACAACAACGTGCTGACAATGGCGGCGGGGCACGCCGGGCTTTCGAAGATTTTCACGGCGGACGCGGCGGACGCATTGTTCGCCCGTGGCGAGGCGTTTCGGGCCGAACTGAACGCGGTTTCGCAGGGTGGGATGCAGTGGATCGGGTTGGGCTCGCTGATGTGCGTGCATTTCCGGCACGGCGCCATCGAGCGCCCGATGCCGGCCAGCGCGCATGAGGCGGATCTGCGCGAACTGTTCTTCTTCGACATGCTTGCGCGCGGGTTCTACCTGGCGCGGCGCGGGATGATTGCGATGAGTTTGGAGATTGGCGAAGCCGAGATGGGCGCGTTTGTGACGGCGGTGGCCGATTTCGTGGCGATCTATGCCGGGCT
>JAYTHH010000285.1:0-4128 GCA_043732745.1 Rhodospirillales bacterium | reverse complement strand
CTGCTGGAGAAGACCTCCGACGCGAGCATGCTGCGCGACATGATCAGCTTCGCCGCCGAGCGCCTGATCGCGCTGGAAACCGAGCCGTTGTGCAGCGCTGCCCCCGGCGAGCGTAGCGCCGAGCGGATCAACCAGCGCAACGGCTATCGCGACCGCGACTGGCACACGCGTGCAGGCACCGTCGAGTTGCGCATCCCGAAGCTACGCCACGGCGCTTACTTTCCAGGCTTCCTCGAGCCGCGCCGCATGGCCGAGAAGGCGCTGACGGCCGTGATCCAGGAGGCCTATATTCAAGGCATCTCGACCCGCTCCGTCGATGACCTGGTCAAGGCGCTCGGCATGGAGGGCATCAGCAAAAGCCAGGTTTCACGCCTGTGCGGCGAGATCGATGAGCGCGTGAACGTCTTCCTCGCCCGCCCGATCGAAGGCGATTGGCCCTATGTCTGGCTCGATGCCACCTACGTCAAAGTCCGCCGCGACAATCAGATCGTCTCCGTCGCGGTGATCGTCGCTGTCGGCGTCAACACCGACGGCAGGCGCGAGGTGCTCGGCATGACCACGGGCCACAGCGAGGCCGAACCATTCTGGGTCGAGTTCCTGCGCAGCTTGGCGCGCCGCGGCTTGCGCGGCGTCAAGTTGGTCATCTCCGACGCTCACGAGGGGTTGAAGGCCGCCATCACCAAGATCCTTAGCGCGACATGGCAACGCTGCCGGGTCCACTTCATGCGAAATGCCATGGCCTGCGCAGGCAGGACCCAGCGACGGATCGTCTCGGCCTGGATCGGCACTGCGTTCGCCCAGGACGACGCGGCTGCCGCTCGCAAGCAATGGCGTGAGGTCGCCGACCAAGCTCGGCCCCGCATACCCAAACTGGCGGCCCTGATGGACGAGGCTGAAACCGACGTGCTGGCCTACATGGGCTTTCCCGCCCAGCACCGCGCCAAGATCCACTCCACCAATCCCATCGAGCGGCTGAACCATGAGATCAAACGCCGCAGCGATGTCGTCGGCATCTTTCCCAACGAAGCGGCGGTCATCAGGCTTATCGGCGCGCCGTTGCTGGAGCAGAATGATGAGTGGGTCGTTCAGCGCGCTCGATACATGACGCTGGAAACTATCGCGCCACTCAGCGATCATGCCGCCGTCAGCTTGCCGGTACTGGCAGCCTGATCGGCAGCTCATCCTTGCCCAGCAACACCGCTCCTACACCACGCGGTGGGACATGATCGTAAGCACCGAGGGCGAGCCATCCGCCCGCGAGATCGCCCGGTTGATTGAACTGGTGCGTCGCGAGCGCATTCGCGCCGTGTTCATCGAGAACATGGCCAGCGCCCGGCTGACGCAGGCTGGGGCGCGCGAAGCCGGTGCCGTGATCGGCGATCCACTCTATGCGGACGCGTTGTCACCACCGGATGGCCCAGCGCCCAGCTATCTGGCGATGTTGCGCCACAACACCACGCTGTTCGCCGCCGCAATGGCGACGAACCCTGGATGACCAAGATTAAGCTGCGGCGAGCGTGAATTACGCCGCTGCGAGCGTGACGGTGGTGGCGTCGAAGGCGCGAAAAAGCGCCTGCTCGGCCTCGGCGCTGAGCCGCGTGTGCGGCGGGCGCAGGGTCAACCAGGCCGGATCGGCCAGATGGCGGGCCACCAACGATTTAAGGCCCGGGATCAGGGCCTGCGAAGTAACGGCGGCCCGCACCGCCGCCAGCGTGACCTGTGCGGCTTCGCCCAAAGGAGTACCGCGCGCGGCGTAAACCTGGGCGCTGATGGCACAGCCAACATTCGCCGCCGCCGTGATGCAGCCGGCGCCACCTGCTTCGAGCAGCCGAAACAGCGCGCCGTCATCGCCGCAATAGACCTCGAACCCGTCGGCGGCGAAATTATCGGCATAGGCCTTCGTGTTGGCGAAGTCGCCGCTGCTGTCCTTGATGCCGCGCACCTTGCCCGGATACGCGCGCAGCAGGCGGGCGATGAAATCCACTGTGAACGGCACCGCCGACTGCGCGGGAAAGTGATACAGGTAAATGCCGATATCACCGCCAACGCGCTCGATCACCTCGCTGAAATAGGCGAACAGGCCATCCTGTGACGGATTCTTGTAGAAGAACGGCGGCAGTATTAGCGCGCCGCGGCAGCCGAGTTCAGAGGCCTTTCGCGTTAGCATGACAGTGTCGGTTATCGCCGTAGTGCCGGTGCCCGGCAGCAGCATGCTGGCGGAAATGCCGGCGGCCACGAAGCCTTCCATCACGGCGATGCGCTCATAAATGCCCAGCGAATTCGCCTCGCCGGTGGTGCCGAGAATGGCCAGACCGTTGCAGCCATTGGCCAGCAACCAGCGCCCATGCACCACCATCCGGTCGAGATCAACCGACAGATCGGCGTGATAGGCGGTCAGCACGGCCGCATTCACACCGCCAAACAGATGGGTCATCAGTCTCGCTCCTCGGGATTCGTTTCTGGTGCGGGTGTTGGACGCCTCACGCGCGGCCGCTTGCCCGGCCATTCCACGATATGATGTTCCAACGGCCCGGCATAGCGCTCATCAACCGCGCGGCCCTGCACGGACACACCGGCGCTGTGCACCGTGGTAGAGTCGCCAGACACCAGATGGTGCCACCACGCCAAGTCGGCCCCGGCGGCCACCCGCACATAGGCGCAGGACGGTGGTAGCCAGTCGATCTCGGCCAACGTCTCAGGCGTCAGAGATACGCAGTCCGGAACATGTTGCCGGCGCGTTTCGTATTTCCGGCAGTTGCACGCGGTGGTGTCCAGCAGCCGGCACGCCACGTTGGTGAACGCCAGCGCATCGTTCTCCTCATAGCGCAGCTTGTGCAGGCAGCAACGGCCGCAGCCGTCACACAGCGATTCCCACTCCACCTGCGACATCTCGCCCAGCGTCTTGGTTTTCCAGAATGGCTTAACGGTCTTCACCGAAGAACCATAGAACGATTTCAGCCGCCGGAGAAGCGGCCCAGCATCTCGCGCAGCGGATCAGCGCCGGGGTTTTGCCCTTCGTTCGAGATCACCAATTGCTGCGCGGCGATCGGGCGGCCGTAATATATCTGGTTCCAGTCGCTTTTGATGCCGATATGGCTGCCATCGAGCGTCAGGCCCGCATAGAGGCCGCGCGTCAGGGAAAAGGCCACGATGTCGGCCTGCAAGGCGGCCGTTGTCGATCCCTGGATGCCAACGCCCACCGTAGCGACCGCGATCGAGGCGTCGGCACCGAACTTGAACTGGCTGTCAAGCAACGCCTGCAGCCCCTTCTCGGTGAGGATGATGAAGACGATCTGCGCGTCCTGGATGCCGATCTGCAGGCCGATACTGCCGCTGCCCAGGCCGTAGAAGGCCGGCGCCGTCCAGCCGTTGGCAGCATGGCCCGACATCACGCAACTGCCGCCCTGGCCACCAAGGATGAAGCCGGCCTTGAAGACCTGCGGGCAGATTATCACGCCCTTCGCACGTCGCAGCAACGCACGCTGGTCGCTGGCGTCTTTCGGACCCAGCAGGTCCTGCAACGTCAACGTTGACCGGTCGACCAGGGTCTGCTGTTCGGTTTGCGCATGCGCCACGACGGGCGCGGCGAAAAGCAACAGGGCAGCAATGAGCATGCGGATCACGGCTTATCTCCCGATAGAATAACGCATGTGTGGCATTTCAGTCCGTTGCCGGGCAAGCTTCGCGTGAGATGCAAGGCCGGAAGGAGATCAAACCGCTGGCATCGCGTTTACGCATACAACTCGCCATCCTTCATCTAGTCGCTCCAGCCGCGTCAGCGACAGGTTTTGCACCGATAGATGTAGCGCGTTGTCGGCGGCGATGGCGAGCGCATGGGCCACCGCCGCGCGAATGGCGCCGCCGTGGCTGACGATGACAACATCCTCTTCATCATGCGCGCGTGCCAGGCGCTCCATCGCAGCACCCACCCGGGTGATGACCTCAGCCATGCTTTCGCCACCCGGCGGACGCTCGGTGCCGCTGAGCGGCCAGAATGGATGCGCGGCCACGGTAAGACGGCCGGGCAGGTCGGCGTGTGGCAGGCCCTGCCATTCGCCCAGATTCTGCTCGATGAGATCCGGTTCGATGATGAATTCGGGCGCATCGTAGCCCGCCTTGATAATCGCG
>JAYTHH010000284.1:0-4129 GCA_043732745.1 Rhodospirillales bacterium | reverse complement strand
AAGAACTGCCTCCAGCAAGACAACCCTTCGAATCACATCAGCTCCGCGTCGCGGAACCTAAAATCAGCGATTCAGATAAAATTCATCCCGCTCTAGCCGTCCGTCGCTGTCTGATATCAAACCGCCATGGGCACTTTCTTCATTTGTCAACGTCAAGGCGGGTTGGTATTGCACGACTTATCATCTCGCTGGCCCGGGCTCGAGCCTTCGAGATGATGTCCGACCAGACATGTCAGTGACACCCGGACGCCACGAGATCGGTGCCGGCCTGGCGCTGGCTGCGTAGCAGGGCGGCGAGAAGGCGCAGTGCCTCCGAACCGCCGCGATCCGGCAGGTTGCCTGCTTCGAATTCCGCGGCGAGCAGGTCGGCCTGGTGGGCCGACGCTTCCGTGGCAAGCAGCAACGCCTGCCGCGTGACAGTGAGTTGCAAATCGTCTGATAGGCAATTCCATGAATGGAACATCGCAAACGCAATCCAGTAGGGCCTTTCTGGCGGTGGCTGCCGCGGGATTCGCGCGCGGTCATGCGCCATGATACGGAGAGAAGGATTAACGAAGGATTGGCGGTGCTGGCGTTGCGGTCATGCCGGCGTGCTTATATCGGCCGATCACGCGAATGTCAGATCGACCTCGCCAAGCCCCTCGAAGCGGACCGTGATATGGCAAGTGGACGAAAGCCATAGCGGCGGCGTGACGCTGCCGAGCATGACGATCTGGCCGCGGCCCAGGCCGCCGAAGGATGCGGCCTCCTGGCTTTGCGCCAGCCAAGCCAGCGCGCGCATCGGGTGGCCCAACAGGTCGCCGCCGACGCCGGCATCGATCACCACGCCGTCCAAAAGCAGTTCGCCGCGCACTGTGGCGAGGTCGGTCTGCTGCCAGATCGCGTCGGTACCCACTACAGCCGCGGCATGGAACATCTGATCGGCGATGAGCGTGGGCACACCGACAGCGGCGAGGTCCTGACCGTAGCGGTTCTCCACAATCTCGATGGCCGGAAACAAGGCCTCGACCGCTGCGGTCGCAGTTGCTTGGTCGCAGGGGCCGGGTGGCAGGTCTCGGCCGAGCCGGACCGCGAGCTCGCATTCCACGCCGACATGGTGGAAATCGGCGAAACGCAGCGTGGCGCAGCTGGGATGGATGTCCTGGGCGCGCATGAAGCCTGCGATCGGCGCGTGGATGCCGAGATTTTCCTGCATGCGCCGGGCGATGGCGCCGATCTTGAAGCCGCCGGGCGGATCGGCCTGAATCAGCCGGGCGAGCGCCAAATGCGCCGCGATTCCGTCGGACAGAGTGGCGGGCGCGAGGTTGGTCGGCAACGGCCCGGCCGCGCGCCGCGCTTGGCGTGCTTCAAGCAGCGCCAGTGCGGTCTCCTGGGCGGTCGCCGCGGCGATCATGTCGTCCGCGAAAGTTCGTAAAGCGCCACGGTGCCGGCGGCGGACACGTTCAGGCTGTCGATCGCCGAACCGGCGCCGCTGGACATCGGGATGCCGGCCAGTTCGTCGCAGGTCTCCTTGGTCAGGCGGCGCAAGCCTTCGCCTTCGCTGCCCAGCACCAGCGCCACGCGCCGTCCGGCCAGCGCCGGGCCGGAGAGCGGCTTGCCCGCGGCATCGAGTCCCACCACCCAGCAGCCGGCGGCCTTGAGTGCCACCAGCGTGCGGGCGATGTTGACGGCGCGCAGCAGCGGCATTTTTTCCAATGCGCCCGAGGCGGCCTTGGCAAGCGCGCCGCTTTCATCGGGGGCGTTGCGATCCTGGGTGATGACGCAGGCCGCGCCGAACACCGCGGCCGAGCGCAGGATGGCGCCGACGTTGCGGGGGTCGCTGACCTGGTCGAGCACGAGCACCGGGCCGGGACGCTCCAGCGCCTGCTGCAGCGAGGGCGAGCCGAGCGGATCGGCCAGCAGGGCGGCGCCCTGGTGTACGACGTTCTGGCCCAGCAGCAGGTCGAGTCGCGCGCGCTCGGTGCTTTCGGACCGGATCGGCCAGGGCTTTGGGAAGGCTGCGGCCAGGGCGGTTTCGGCGTCCTCGGTCAGCAGCAGGCGACGCAGGCGGCGCTGCGGATTTTGCAGCGCGGCGCCGATGGCGTGGATGCCGTAAAGCCAGATGGTGCCGCGCGGGGCATCGATGTCGTGGCGCACCGCAGGCGCGCGGGGGGTGCGTTCGCCCTGATAGGGGCGGCGCTTGGCCAAGGGGCGCTCGTTCGGACGCTCGCTCGAACGCTCCTCGCGCGCTGGGGCCGCTGTTTGTACTGGCTCCGGCCGGCCGAAGGCGCCTTTGGTCGCGATGGTCAGCACCGGTCGATCAGCGACGCGCGCCGCAGGCGCAGCCGCCGCTTGTGCGGGCTTCGATTCCGGGCGGCGATCCGGACGAGCCGGCTTGTCGGCATGCGGGCGGGGCGTGGCGGGGCGCGGTCCGCCGGGGCGGTAGGGCTTGGAGCCGCTGCCGCTCCGGCCGCCTGGGCCTTTGGAGCTGGGAGGTTTCATGTCGCACCCTATACAAGGGCGTGCCGACTTCGACAAACCGCAACACGACAGGTTCACTCTGTTCGTTGACAGCCGGGGTGGATCGGGATAGTTCCGCGCCTCTCTGGAAGGGTGCCCGAGTGGCTAAAGGGGGCGGACTGTAAATCCGCTGATGCACGTCTACGTTGGTTCGAATCCAACCCCTTCCACCAAATCCCATGCTATGCTGAGACTGTTGCGGGTGTAGCTCAATGGTAGAGTCCCAGCCTTCCAAGCTGGCTGTGCGGGTTCGATTCCCGTCACCCGCTCCAACCCTGCCACCAATCTGTGCAATTCTGATCCGTTCGAAACGCGCGCGCGTTTTATGAGCGCAGATGGGTCTGTTTTGGTGGCTTCCGTGCGGAGCTGCGCATGGCCCGAAAAATGCTCTGTCCAGGCTGGATTGATCGGCTGACACAAGTCCGTCTTGCGGTTCATGTGTCCGGCGGTCAGTCGCCAGCACGTGGCCATTGCTCGCGCGCTGGCGATGACGATCGTTGCCGTCACCGTACTGACTGCTATCGTCTACGAACTGGTAAAGGGGCGTGAATACGCAAGGCACGAGGCCGGATTGCGTACTGCCGAGGCCCTCGATGCGCAGGAGCTGGTGACAGCTTAACGAGGACCCGAAAGCATGACAGTCAATTCTGCCTATGCCCGCGATATCGCCTTTCTTGTCCACCAGCAGACCGACCTCGCCTCCTATCAGGAAACCGGCGGCAAATTCCTCGAAGCGATGGCGGGGCTGTAGTGCGCATCGCTGGGCTTCTCCGAAAAGCGGCTGGCGGATGCCGCCTACAAGCAGCTTCTCGGGCTGCCCTATTAGCACACGTTCTTTGCCAAGGGGCATCTGCCAAGCGTGGATCTGGCCGAGCAACTGGTCACATTGGCGCCGGTGCCGATGTCTAAAGTGCTGTTCCAGTGTTCCGGCTAGGAAGCCAACGACGCCGCGATCAAGCTGGTCTGGTATTACCACAACGCCATCGGCAAGCCGACCAAGAAGAAGATCATCGGGCGTGTGCGCGGCTATCACGGCAATACCGTGGCTTCAGTCAGCGTATCCGGCCGGCCGCATATGGTGGCGGATTTCGACCTGCCGCTGCCTGGCTTCCTACACACCGACAACCCGAATTTCTATCGGTTTTCTCATGACGAGGAGAGCGAGGCGGATTTCGCCACGCGCATGGCCGACAGCCTCGAACAACTCATCCTGCCCGAAGGCCCTGAGACCGTGGGCGCCTTCTTCGCCGAGCCGGTGCAGGGCGGCGGCGGCGCCATCACCCCGCCCGAGACCTATTGGCCGAAGATCCAGGCGATCCTGAAGAAATACGATATCCTGTTCGTCGCCGACGAGGTGATCTGCGGTTTCGGCCGCACCGGAAATATGTGGGGCTGCCAGACCTACGACCTCGAACCGGATATGATTTCGTGCGCCAAGGCGCTCTCGGCGCCGTATCAGCCGATCTCGGTGCTGCTGATCAACGAGAAAATACACCAGGCGATGCTGGTCGAAAGCCGGAAAATCGGCAGCTCCGGTCATGGATTCACATATGGCGCCCATCCCGTGGCCTGTGCGGTGGCGCTGGAGACGCTGGCGATCTATGCGAAGCGGGAACATCGTCGGCACGTG
>JAYTHH010000283.1:0-4130 GCA_043732745.1 Rhodospirillales bacterium | reverse complement strand
GCGCGTGCCCGCCGTCTGTTCCGCGCGCTGCGTGAGGAACCGGCGTCCGGTGGGCTGCTGCAAGGCGTGTCCGGCGCGCTGCGGGTTCCTGCGGAGGCAGCGGCGACTGCCTTGGCCCATCCAGGGTTTGGCGAAGGCTGGGCCATACCTGGAGGCGGCCAGCCCGATCCTGCTCCCTCGCCTGGTGCCGACTCGCGATCTCGCCCGGATGATCGCGCTGGCGCGGGTGGTGGTGCAGGACCTGTCTGCCGGCAGGACCGAGGACAGGCATTCGCCGCATTCTGGCACGGCAGAATGCGGCTATTTGGCGCTGGCTGCCGAGTAACCTCCACCCCTGCAGCGTTTGACCGCAATGCAGCAAAACCAGGGAACTATCGGCCCTACCAAAGATTAATTCGACGCGCCGGCAGTTGGCGGATGCAGTGCCCGCGCGGGCAAAGGAACTATGATGCAGCGTCGTGAGGCCTTGATGGCTGGGCTGGCCTATTCGCTTGGCTTGACGGCCGCCGCCACCACATCGGCAAACGCCGCCGACCCGGCGCCGGCGCCATTCGACGGCATGGCGGTGCGCCGCATGGCGCGCGACCTGGCATCCAAGCCCTATAAGGCCCCAGACACCAAGCTACCTGATGCGATCGCCAAGTTGGATTACGATCAGTATCGTAACATTCGCTTCGACACCAAGCACTCGATCTGGCGCGAGCAGAAGGTGGGATTCGAGGTGCAGCTGCTGCATCGCGGGTTTCTCTATAACGATCGCGTCGATCTGTTCGAGGTCGTCAACGGCGTTTCGACACCGATCGTCTTTAATCAGGACATGTTCAATTTCGGCCCAATGACCCCGCCCCCCCTGGGTTCTATCGGCTTTGCCGGATTTCGCATTCATGCACCGATCAACCGTGCCGACTATCTCGATGAGGTCTGCGTCTTTCTGGGCGCCAGCTATTTTCGCGCGGTGGCGAAGGGGCAGGAGTACGGACTGTCCGCTCGCGGACTTTCGATCAAGACCGCCGAGCCGACCGGGGAGGAGTTTCCGGCCTTTCGCAGCTTCTGGTTGGAGCGTCCGCAGGCCGGGGCCGGTGTGGTGGTGCTGCACGCGCTGCTCGACAGCGAAAGCGCGTCTGCCGCCTATCGGTTCACCATCCGGCCGGGTGACGAGACGCTGATCGATGTGGAAAGCGTGGTCTATCCGCGCGTGGAAATCGCCCAGATCGGCATCGCCACGATAACCAGCATGTTCTACTTCGACGCCAGCTACCGCGGCGGCATCGATGATTTCCGAAACGGCGTGCATGACAGCGACGGATTGCAACTGGTCACGGGTCGGGGCGAACCATTGTGGCGGCAGCTTGCAAATCCGCGCGACCTGCAGATCAGCGTGTTCGCCGACAGCCATCCGAGGGGCTTCGGCCTCATCCAGCGCGCGCGGTCCGCCGCGGAATATCAGGACTTCGAGGCCAACTACGAAAAACGCCCAAGTTTGTGGGTGGAGCCGATCGGCGATGTCGGCGACGGCGGCGTCTATCTGGTGGAGATTCCAAGCCGCGACGAGATTCACGACAACGTGGTCGCGTTCTGGCGGCCAAGCCGCAAACTGGCTGCCAAGGCCGAGTATAATTTCACCTATCGCCTGCACTGGTGCAACGAGATGCCGCTGCCGCCGGAATTGGCCCAGATCGTTCGGACCAGCGCCGGTGCGCATGGCGCAAACACGCGGCTGTTCGTGCTGGATATCGCCGGCGGAAAGTTGAAAGCCCTGCCGGCGGATTTCACGCCCGCGCTGAATGTCAGCGGCGATCACGGCAAGATTTTGCATGTGAACGTACAACCAAATCCGCTGACCGGCGGCTGGCGCGCAAGCTTTGAGCTGCAGCCGGAGGGAGCCAAGGCTGTGGAACTGCGCGCGCAATTGATGAACGCCAACGCGCCCATTTCGGAGACCTGGATTTATCGATGGACAGCCTGAGCGTTCTCTCTTACCGGTTTCTGCCCGAGGAGGCCCCGCTGGCGATGCCGGTGCAGGATCTCCGGGCGCGTCAGGATCGCCGAGGCCAGGCATCCAGCAGTCCTGTCCGCATCGGGCTGCGACGTTTCTTTGTGATCGGCTCTGCGGTCCTGATGACGGCGGCAGCGGCGCGGGAGATGGTGCTGGTGCTGAACGTGGGTGGCATCACCGTCCTCGAACTGGTGATCCTGGCGATGTTCGTGTTGCTGTTCGCCTGGATCGCGCTCGCCTTCTTCACGTCCCTGGTGGGCTTCTTCAGCGTGCTTGGTGGCCGAGCGGGGTTGGACATAGAGTCTGGCCCGGAATTGCCGCTGCTGGCCTCGCGTACTGCCTTGTTGATGCCGGTCTATAACGAGGCACCGGCCCGGGTGATGGCGGGGCTGCAAGTGATCCATGAATCGCTGATGGAAAGCGGCCAGCGGGCGCAGTTCGACATCTTCATCCTCAGCGACACCACCGATGCCGATTCCTGGATCGCAGAGGAGGCGGCGTTCCTGGCGCTTCGGGCGCGCGTCGGCAGGGAGGGGCTCTACTACCGCCGCCGGCCGAAGAATTTCGAGCGTAAAGCTGGCAATATCGCCGAATGGGTAGGCCGTTTCGGCGGCGCCTATCCGCAGATGCTCATCCTGGACGCCGACAGCGTGATGACCGGGTCCGCCATCGTGAAGCTGGTGGGCGCGATGGAGCGTCATCCGGCGATCGGGCTGATCCAGAGCCTGCCACTGATCGTGGGCGGAATGTCGCTCTTTGCCCGGATGCAGCAATTCGCGGGGCGGGTATACGGTCCGCTGATCGCGCATGGCATTGCCTGGTGGCACGGCGCGGAGGGCAACTACTGGGGCCATAACGCGGTGATTCGCACGCGCGCCTTTGCCGAAACGGCGGGGCTGCCGACATTGGCCGGACGCAAGCCGTTCGGCGGACATATTCTGAGCCATGACTTCGTCGAGGCCGCGCTGATGCGCCGCGCCGGCTGGGGCATCCATATGGTGCCGGGGCTGCCGGGAAGCTACGAGGAAGGGCCGGCATCACTGCCCGACATGGCGGTGCGGGACCGGCGCTGGTGCCAGGGTAACCTGCAGCACATCGCGGTGCTGCCGGGCCGCGGGTTGCACTGGGTCAGCCGGATGCATCTGCTGATGGGCGTGGGGTCCTATATCACCGCGCCGATCTGGCTGATGTTCCTGCTCGCCGGCATCATGCTGTCACTGCAGGCGCGCTTCCTCACCCCGGACTATTTTCCGCAGGGACGTTCGCTGTTTCCGACCTGGCCGGTGATCGACCCGGTTCGATCGATGTGGCTGTTCATCGGTACAATGGGCGTGCTGCTGGTGCCCAAGCTGCTGGCTTGGATCGCGCTGCTGTTCGACCCGGTGGCGCGGCGTGGCTGCGGCGGGCCGGTTGGCGCGCTGGCGAGCATCGTGTGCGAAACGCTGATCTCCGGCCTGCTGGCGCCGATCACCATGCTGCGGCAATCACGCGACATCGTCTCCATCCTGGCTGGGCGCGATGGCGGCTGGAAGCCACAGAGCCGCGACGGCTTGGGCGTGCCTTTTGGTGATCTGATACGGCAGTATTGGCCTGCCACCTTGTTCGGCGCCGTGATGGGCGTGGCGGCATATCTGGTGTCGCCGTCGCTGTCGTTGTGGATGTTGCCGGTGTGGATGGGGCTGGTGCTGGCAGTGCCTTCGGTGGCAGTGACTGCGGGGCGCGCCGGCGGCCGCTGGCTGCGGGCCGTGGGGCTGCTTGCCATTCCCGAGGAGCGCTCACCGCCGCCTGTGCTGTCGCGGCGGACGCAGGTTCTGCAGGCCCTGATGGCCGAGCCGAAACCGGAGGTAGAGGCCGTGCGCCGGCTGGTAGCCGACCACACCTTGCTGGAGGCGCATCGTCGTATGCTGCCGCCGCCGCGCAGGCCGCATATCGATCCGTTCGATCCCACGCTGCTGCTGGGCCTCGCCAAGTTGTCAGAAGCGCCTGGGCTGGACGAGGCGGTAGCAGCGCTGTCGCCCAAGGAAATGGCGGCTGTGCTGGCGGACCGTGACGGCGTCGACCGAATCGCTGCTTTGGGTGGCGTCACTTAACAACTGCTCATGTCTGGAACCGCGCTTCGTTTGGCCTGTTCTCC
>JAYTHH010000282.1:0-4132 GCA_043732745.1 Rhodospirillales bacterium | reverse complement strand
GCATTGCCGCCGGCCAGCGCCTGCTGGACCTGGGCGCGCGCCGAGAGCCGCATCTGCGCATCGCGCATCTGCGCCGTACGGTCGCTGGCAGGCAGCCGCGCGATCAAACGATTGGTTTCGTCCAGATCACCGTTCTGGTCGGCGAAAATGATGGCGGCCTGCAAGGCGTCGGTGGTCGGCCGTGCGCCTGCGGTGGCTTCGGCCATCAATTTGCTCGCCTCGGCGGTGTTGCCCTGCTTTTGCAAGGCGCGAGCAAGATCGAGGCGCAGCCACGGATTGCCAGGGTCGATCTCAAGTGCGCCACGATAAGTGGCGATCGCCGTCGCCGGTTCCTGATCGGCCTGCGCTTGCAATCGCATGCGGTCGGACTGCGCGCGGTTCAGTGCCTGCAGTCCGTTCTTGTTGCGCTGCTTGGTGAAATTCTCCCGCGCGCGCTGATAAAGCCCGTCGACCTCGTCGGGCTTGTTCTGCTTCGCCAGCACATCAGCCAACGCCAGCATATTGTCGGCGCTGCGCGGGTCGGATTTCAGACCGGAGCGGAAGCTCTGCTCAGCCTCCGGCAGCTTGCCGGCGGCCTTTTGGATGTAGCCGAGCGAAAGATAGCTGGCGCCGTTCCAGCCGCGGCCAACCAAGCGGCGCAACTGCTTTTCGGCATCGTCGTACTTGCCCTGGTCGACCAGGGTCTTTACCCGCGCATACTCGGCTGCCACGGCCCGATTGGACGTGGCGTTCTGCGCGGCCACGCCAGTGGCGCTGTTCTTGGCGGTGCTCCGGATGGTCTCCGGGTCGAACCCGATCGTGCCGATAAACTCTTGCTTGCGGTCGGGCGCCAGATCGAAGGCGCGCGCGATCAGCTTGTCCGACTCGTCCAGACGCTTCTGGTCACGGCGGATGATCGACAGCACGATCATTGCCTCGGCATCGTCGGGGTTGATGCGCAGGGCGTCGAGGAAACCCTTCTCGGCCTCGTCCTTGCGGCCGGCCGCGCCATCCTCGTAGGCGCGCATGCGGGCGAGCAGGCCTTCGTCGGGAAGACTGTCCTGAATTTCCTTGCGTTTTGCCTCCAGCTGCGGATCGCTGGGATTTTCCTTCAAATACAGGTCGATCTGGTCGCGCGAATTGATGTCCGCACCCTGCCAAAGCAGCGCGTCATGCCAGGCCACGCGGGCGCCGGCAGCGACGATCGGAACCTTGGTCAACTCGGCCAACTGGGCGATGCCAGTCGAGCGCGTGCTTTCCTGGAAGGTCAGCAACTGGGCGTTGGCCAAGCGGAAGCTGGCATCGCCGGGCCAACGGGCGGCCACGCGCGGCAGCTCGTCGGTAGCGGCCTTGAACCCTTCGGGCGAGGTGGTGCCAAGGATGGTGTAGTATTCGATGGCAAGGCTGTCCGGCACCTTGTTCTTGAAGAACTGGCGATAGGCCTTGATGGCGTCTTCCTTTTTTCCCTCCGCAACCAGCTTGCGGGCCTCGGCAAGGATGCGGAGCTCTTCCGGAGTGCGCTTCTGCTCGGCGGCCAACGCCGGCAGGCGCGGATCGTTGGGCGAAAGTTTCTGCAGCCGCAGACGATAGGCGTCCGCCGCCTCATACCGGTCGAGCTGGAAGTTCAGACGCGCCGCCAAAGCCAGTGTGTCGGCATCGGGCGGTGCCAGCGCGATGGCGCGCTCGAGATCCTGCACCGCGATGGTGGGCTGGCCACGCTGCGTCCAGAACGCCACGTTCTCATAGAGTTGCGCCACCGCCTTGGTGGTGGGCTTCGGCGAGATGCCGGCCACTGGTGTGGCGGCAGGCATCGCCGACACAGGCGCTGGTGCCGGTGTCTGGCCCAATTTCAGTGCCTGGCCCGGCGCTGGCACGCCGCCTACCGGGGCGCCCGCTGGAGCCGCCTGGCCGAACGCCAGGTGGGCTGCGCCCACGAAAACGAGCGCCCCCGCAAAGCACGCCGCCAGCAGCCCGTTTCGATACGGTCTGCCCGAACGGCGTGCCGGCTGTGGCTTCGTCTCGGGCAGGCTCTTGTTCAAACCATTCACGTCGATGGGTCCATCTGTTCGGCCAAGTCTATCACGGCCGACGCCATTAAGGCTTGTATTTCGCGGTGGCGTCCCGCGTGAGGAAGCTTTGCGGCGACACGCCGGCGCCCATCAGCCAAACGCTGTACATCGCCCCGGCCTCCATGCCCTCCAGCGCGATCGACGGCACCGGCTTGCCATCGCAGGCCGCATGGATCTTGGCCGTGACGGGATTGACGCTGCGGGCCTTGGCCGTGCCGGCGGCCACGTCCGGAAACACCACCGGTCCGTCGGGGTCGATGGTCAAGGACGCCGCGACACACGATGTGGCGTTGTAGAACGACAGTCGCGCCCGGCTTTGGTTGAATTCGGTGTTGTCGACAACCGGCACGACCACAAGGCCCTTGGCCGGATCGGCCACGATCAGCACCGTTACATAGCTGCCCGCCGCCGCCTTGAGGCTGGCCTTGACGCTGCGCGAGCCGGCCTGCACGTCAAGCGACAAGTCGCGCCCGGCCACCTTCTCAATCGGCATGAACGCCGACACACGCTGCGCGGCTGCTGTGCCGAGCTGCTGCACCCCCACGAAATCCGGCTTCACCGTGATGGCCGCATCGGCTGCGTTGACGAAGCGCACATAGGCAGAACCGGGCGGCGGCAGCGGGTCATAGACCTGGTTCTGCGCCACTGCGGCGCCAGACAGACCCGACAGCAAAAGTGCCGCGCCCCCAAGCCGCGCGGCCATCAGAAGATACTGGCTCATATCTTCACTGCAGCGGTTAGCTCAGACAGGAAGGCCTCGGTCGGCATCGCGTTCTCCCGCAGGGCGGCCTGGCTGTCGGGCATCAATTCCATGTCGATCTCCAGGAAGTTCCACACGACGACGCGCGGCCGCTGCTTTTTAAAGGAATCACTCGTGACGTAGGATAGCAACGTTTTATACGGCCCCACGAGGTGAACTTTCCATACAAGTCCAACAGGGCGGTTCAACTGATTGGACAACATCTCGGCGAAATTATATTTCGGCTGCATGTAGCTGCTGCCGACCACCACCACATCGGGGTGGTCGTCATCGAGCAGCGACGCCTTGCCCTTGGCGGCCACGACATCGTGCACCTGGAACGTCTCGTCCGGGTGTTCTTTCGGCGGCAACACCAGCGACAGGTCACTTTTGACGTGGGTTTTCGTGACCGCCGGGCCGATATTGGCGCCGGGGCGCGGGCTCGGGGGCAGCTTTATCGTCGTCTTGATCTCCTGGGCGATCAGTTTGGCCGCCGATTCGGCCCCAAAAGCGGTCCAGTGGGTGTCGTTCTTGAAGAAGATCTTGTCGTTCGGAGCTGCCTTGAGCATCTCGGCAAAGGCGGTCCCGAGATCGGGTACCAGGGCGCCGGTTTTGCGCAGCCGTTCCAGCGCCACGGCGTAACGCTTGTCGGTTTCGGCGGTGAATTTAAAATCATCCGGCAGGAAGGCGCGATAGATGCGGGATTTGGCCGGCACGAAGGCCAGTACCACGTCGATCTTGGCGGCACGCATCGTGGCGACCGCCTTTTCAACAAGATCCGTCACCAAGTTGATCTGGTTAAAATCAGCGCGGCGCGGATCGTCCCAGACCAGATAGAGCCAGTCTTCCTTACCGATCACGGTGCCCTTGATGATCGTGGCCGTCTGGCCGGCGCGCGGCATGAGCCCGGCCACCACGGCCGCAGCCGCCAGCAGCGCGCGGCGCGGTAGGCCGGTCGTAGAAGCCAGAGGGGTCGGGGAAGTTACGTTGTCCATCTTACATTCCAACATCAGCCAGGGATGTCGGCCGCCCGGCGTTGGGCGGCCGGTCGTCAGCCGCCCACGGCCTTGCGCACCGCGTCAAGAAATGCCGCCGGTGCGATCACGTTCTGGCCCCAGCCGTCCTTGCGGTCGGACGGGATGATCATGTCGGTCTCGTGGAAGTTCCACACGATGACCGCAGGCTTTTTGCGCTTGAACGCGTCGGAAGCGAAATACGACAGTAGGGTCTGATACGGACCATACTGGTGCACCTTCCACACCAGCTGCACCGGGCGGTTGAGCTGGTTGGACAGCATGGCCGAAAAACCGAAGCGCGGTTGCATGTAGCTGTTGCCGATCACCAC
>JAYTHH010000281.1:0-12970 GCA_043732745.1 Rhodospirillales bacterium | reverse complement strand
CCAGCTACCACCCGCATCGCCGGGCTGTCGCGGAGCGTGTCCACGATGGTGCGACCCCACCAGCCCAGCCCGAGAATTCCCGCGTTCAGCATGAGGCTTTCCCTATCTCTTTTGCAGCGCTATGCGATCGCCTCGCCTGCGACGCGTTGCCGCCAATCTTCGATCACGTCGGCGAGTGTGGTCTCCCAGGCAATTTTGGGGCGCCAGCCGAGCAATGCGCGAGCTGCGGATGCATCGCCGGCGGCCAGCGGAATGTCACTCGCCCGCAACAATAGGCCCGCCGTCTCGATCGTCGCGGTCACATCGGCCTGCGCCATAAGTGCCGCCAGAACATCGCCGATGTGCCGCGAAACGCCGGATGCGACATTGACGATGGTGCCATTGGCGAAGTCGAGCCCAGGACGCAGGCATGCCGCATAGGCGGCACAAACATCGCGCACATCGAGGAAGTCCCGATAAGCGCCAAGGTCACCCACCTTCACCACAGCGGGCTGTAATCCGGCCTTGATACGCATCAACTGGCGGGCAAACGCAGGCACCGCATAGCTCGGCTGCTGCCCGGCGCCGGTGTGGTTGAACGGCCGCACGCGGATGACGCGCAGCCCCTGGGCCGCCATCGCGCCAAGTGCCAGGTCGGCGGCGGCCTTGGTGGCGCTGTAGATGTTCAGCGGCGCCGGCAAGGCGGCCTCATTTAGCGCCACGCCGGATTTGAAGCTGGCGCCGTAAAGATCGGAGGTGGAGGCGAACACCATCCGGCAGTTCGGTGCGTGCGTCTTGATGGCGTCGGCGAGCGCCAGCGTACCGCCTAGATTGACCTGCCACGCGCGTTGTGGGTCGGCCCTTGCATCACCGATCGCGGCCACAGCCGCCAGATGCACGCAGCCATCCGGTTGGGTCCGTGCGATCAACGCGTCGCAGGCGTCACGATCGGTGATATCCAACTGCCACGGACCGCCCTGACTTCCACATGCGATCAACTCGGCCGCGGGATAGGTGCAGGCAAGCTCGGCCAGTAGATGCTGGCCGACAAAGCCCGCCGCCCCAGTGACGAGGATCTTCACAAATGCGACGGCGCGGGTGATGCGATACGGGCACGGTGTCGCGCCAGGTCGGCCTCGACCATTTCAGCGATCATGTCTTCAAGGCTCGTGGTCGCCACCCATCCAAATGCCTGGCGCGCCTTGGACGCATCGCCATGCAGCACGTCCACCTCCGACGGGCGCAGCAGGTCGGACGAGGTCACCACATGATCCTGCCAGTTCAAGCCGACTTGGCTGAACGCCATGTTGCAGAAATCGCGGATGGAGGTGGTGCGGTTGGTGGCGATCACGTAGTCGTCGGGCGTGTCCTGCTGCAGCATCAGGTGCATCGCCTGCACGTAGTCGCGGGCATGACCCCAGTCGCGCGTGGCATCCAGATTGCCCAGCCGCAGTTCGGTCGCCAGGCCCAGTTTAATGCGCGCCACCCCGTCGGTGACCTTGCGGGTTACGAACTCGATGCCGCGCAGCGGGCTCTCATGGTTGAACAGAATGCCCGACGACGCGTGCATGCCGAAGCTTTCGCGGTAGTTCACCGTCATCCAGTGCGCATAAAGCTTGGCCACCGCATAGGGGCTGCGCGGATAGAATGGCGTGCGCTCGGTCTGCAGCTGTTCCTGGATCTTGCCGAACATTTCGGAAGAAGACGCCTGATAGAACCGCGCCTTCGGGCAAACGATCCGCATCGCCTCCAACAGGTTGGCCGCACCCAGGCCGGTGACGGTGCCGGTCAGCAACGGCTGCTGGAACGAGGTCGCCACGAAGCTTTGCGCCGCGAGATTGTAGATCTCGTCCGGCTTGGAGGTTTCGAGATTGCGGATGCAACTGGACAGATCGATCAGGTCGCCGTCGATCAGCTTCACATCGTCGAGAATGCCAAGCCAGCGAAGACGCTCACCGATGATTTCGGCCGAGGCGGAGCGGCGCAGCAGGCCATAGACGGTGTAGCCGCTGCTCAGCAGGTGCTGCGCCAGATAGGCGCCGTCCTGGCCGGTGATGCCGGTGATGAGGGCAGTCTTGGCCATATGCTTGCAACGCTCCAGTCAAAATCGGCGGAATCGTCCCCGAGGCGACCTGATAGGTCACGCCTGGGGTTGCTGTCCACGGGGCTTGTGCCCAGGGCGGAGCATGCGCGCGCATAGCCGGGTCCATCCTGCAGTTTGGCGCTGTCAATCGTGACAATGATGCCGCTTCGCGGTGCCAAGGGATGCCGGTGTCACGAACCCCTCACAGCGCGCCGCCGACACTGGGATTCCGATGTTTGGATAGGAAGGGCCCTCGACAATGACGATCGCGTTCAGCCGCCGGCAGGTCGAGGACGGTCTGGCTCCAGACGGCGCGCTGATGCCGATGGAGACGATCTATTCCCGCGTGACGCCCGAGCCGGTGCCTGCCTTCACGTCACAGCTCCACCGTCCGACGATCGGGCCTGCAGAGGTGACGGTGCGGCCAGCCAAGCCGGCACCGCCTAGAATCCCCGCGGGACGGCGTGTTCTGAAGGCGGTCTATCTGCTGGTCCGCCCGGTGCTGCGCCCGCTGGCGTGGCGGATGCGGACCTTTCTGCAACGCGACGTGCATGCGCTCCTGCTGGAGCTACGCGAGGGGCAGGCCGCCCAATGGCAGGCGCTGGCGCACATACGGTCACAAGATGCCGGCGTGCGCCACACAAACGAGGCGCCGCGACCGCCCGCGCGGTTGCGGCGCAAGGTGCACCAGTTCCACGCCGGCTCCGCCCATGGCGATGCCATCACCAATGCCATGTTCCTGATCCAGCGGGAGCTGCGTGCCCTCGGCTATGAAAGCGAGATCTTCGTCGAGCATCTGGCGCCGGGCCTGGAACAACGCCTGCATCCTCTCGCCGCCCTGCCACTTCACGACGACCACGTGCTGCTGGTGCATCACTCCATGGGCCATGACGGGTTCGTGCGCTTGCTCGCCTCTCCTGCACCGAAGTTGCTGATCTATCACAACATCACGCCACCGGAGTTGCTGGCGTTCAATCCGTTTCTTCAACGAGCCGCAGAGCTGGGGCGCCGCCAGCTGGCGCAGTTGCGCGATCACGTGGTGGCGGCCATCGCCGACAGCATTTTCAACGGCGTGGAACTGCGCCGGCTCGGCTTCCCCTGCGTGCGGGAAGCCACCTTGCTGTTCGATGTCGATCGTCTGGTGGCCAATGCCGTCCGGGGCGATCGTGGGCAGGAGCCGTTCACGGTACTGTTCGTCGGTCGCGAGGTGCCGAGCAAGGGGCAGGCTGATCTGGTCGAGGCGTTCGCCTGCTTTGCCCAGCGATACCATGCGCGCACCGGGCAGCCGGCGCGGCTGGTGCTGGCCGGTGCCGGCGCCAGCGATGCGGCGGCGTATCGCAGTGATATCCTGGCCCGCATCGACAGCCATGGGCTGCGTGAATCTGTGCTTCTCACCGGCGCGCTGTCAGATGCCGACCTGCATGGCTGGTTCGGAAGGGCCGATCTTTACGTCTCGCTGAGCCGGCACGAAGGTTTCGGCGTGCCGCTGGTGGAGGCGATGGCGTACGGCATCCCGGTGCTGGCGCTGGATGTGGGCGCGGTGGCGGCCACACTGGGCGAGGGCGGCATACTGTTGGACGACGCGGTCCCCGCCACCGTGGCCGATGCCATGATGCGGATCGCGTGCGACCCGAAACATATCGATTCCATGAGGCAGCGCCAGCAGGTCGCATTGCAGGGCTGGCGGCTGGATCGCCATCTGCCGGTGCTGACACAGTTGCTGCTGGCGGCCGGTGCGGCCCCGCCGGAGCCACAAGGCGTGGCGGCTGCGATACTGCGCCATGTCGAGATAGCATTCACCCATCACGGCGCGACCGACACGAAGCCGCGAGACCACGGCGGCTTAACGATCACCATTGCGCCGGATGCGGTGCCGCCGGTCCACAAATCCGTGGAATCCCTTGCGCTGGCCGTGGTGTCCTGCTCTGCCTCCGTGCTCCCCGCGGCGCTGATGCAGCGACTGAATACCGGCTTCGACGGCGTGCTCGTGGTGTCGGATTGTGAGAAGCGCATTGTGATCGAGTCGGGAGTGCACATTCCTGTTCGCGTGATCGGCGGCAGCGCCGACCTGCACCCCACGCCCCATGTGCCGCCGGAGGGCGGACTGGGCTTCCTGCATATCGCCGACGCGCAGCCCGTCTCGGGCACCGATCTGCTGCTGGCGGCCTGGGCACGGGCGTTCCGCCGGACCGATGGGGTGCGGCTGGTGATCGTCGTCCCGCCGGAGGGTCTGGGCGCGGTTTCGCGTGAGCTTGCTGCGTTGCGCGCGGATGATGCCGAGATTGCCGAGGTCGACCTGCGCTGCGATGTGGAGTGGCAGCACGCGGCGGTCCTCGTTCAACCCGGCCGTAGCGGCGCCGACTACCGCCACGCCGCCCAGGCCTTGGCCACGGGCCTGCATCTGATCGCCACCGGGTATGGCGCGCATCTGGCGTTCACAGCGGGGGATGCGTGCGACGTGCGGCTTCTGCGCCATCGCATGCGGCCGATCGGCGATGGCGGCAAGGCATATCATCCGCATGGCCTATGGGCCGAGCCGGATGTGGAGGACCTGGTACTCGCTTTGCGCGAGGCCCATGCCCGGCCGCAGTGTCGCAGACCGGGACCCGCCTCCCTCGCGCTGCTTTCGCCGGCGCGTCAGGCGGAGCGCATTGCGGCCCAGGCCGTTGACATCCTGCTCCTGCCCGAGCCGGCGCCGATGCGGCTGGGCTGGGTCTCGCCCTGGGGCGTGCGGTGCGGCATCGCGCAATATTCCCGCCACCTGCTCGGCGGCTTCGACCGCGCCGAACCCGTTGCACTGTTCTGCGACCACCGCCAGATGGTGGCCGATACAACGCTGCTACCAGGCGCTAAAGTTCAGGCGGCGTTTCGGGTGGGGGAGGCGGCTTCGTTGCCCGAGCTTGCCGCTGCTGTCATGGCCGAGGATCCGGATGTGTTGGTGATCCAGCACCAGGCCGGCGTTCTGCCGTGGGGCGCTCTGGCCGAGTTGTTGGAGCATCACGCGCTGCGATCGCGCTGCGTGGTGGTGGCGCTGCACAATGCGCGGGATCTGCTGCAGGGCCGGCCGGCCCTGCGCGAACGGGTGGTGGAAGCACTCAATGCCTGCAGCCGCGTTCTGGTGCACAGCTTCGGCGATATCGGTTTGCTCGGTGATATCGGCGTGACCAACGCGGTCTGGCTTCCCCACGGCAGCACCAGGGGCCCAGCGCCGCGCGTGCCGCAGATTCTGCTGTCGGGTGACGTGCCCCTGATCGGAACGACAGGCTTCGTGTTGCCGCACAAGGGGTTGCAACGCCTGATCCAGGCGGTGGCGCTGCTGCTGCCACACTGGCCCGGCCTGCGCCTGCGGATGGTGACGTCGCGCTATCCAGACCCGGTGTCGGATGCGGAGTTGGTGGAATGCGAGGCGTTGGTGGCAGCTTTGGGGCTGGAGGCGCAGGTGGAATGGCACACCACCTTCGCCGCCAACGATGTTGTGCTGCAAAGGCTATCGGAATGCGATCTTCTGGTGATGCCATATGTACAGACGCTTGAATCGAGCAGCGGCGCAGTGCGCCAGGCGATCGCCAGCGGGGTGCCGACTTTGGTGTCGGATCTTCCGCTGTTCGACGATCTTGGCGAGGCCGTCGAACGTCTGGCGAACACAACCCCCGCGTGGCTTGCCGCGCGGATCGATGCGATGCTGCGCCAGCCCGGCCTGCGCGCTGTCCTACAAGGACGGGCGCAGGATTGGCTGGCGGACCACGATTGGTTGCTGATCAGCGAGCGGCTGCAAGGCATGCTGCGGGGGCTGCATGCCGAGCGGCTTTCGGTGATTGGGCGGCGCCAGACCCACGAGGCGGATATTTACGAGGCAGAGAGGGCCATCGCAGCAAGCGGGGGCTGGATGCCTTCCGGAATAGGGCATTCGTAGGGCGTCTCTGCCGTACGCTCCGCAAGGTCGGCCTTGGCGCGGGCAATCAGATCGGGGTCTTCCAGCGCCTTGATGGCTGTGGCGGCCATCACCTTGGCGACATGCACCATGCCCTTGTGCGCCGCCGGAGACTTGCCCTGCGCGGTGAGCTGCCAGGAATGGCCCGGCGTGCCGATAGCGTAGGTGGCGGCGTGGGCCTGCACGGTGGGCACCACCCAGCTGACATCGCCGACATCGGTCGAGCCGATCATCGGCACACCCTTCACGTCCAGCGGCTTCACGCCGTCATGCAGAACCATGTCGTGCTTGGCCTTGATGCCGCTGCGCTTGAAAGAATTGGCGATGTCACCGGGTTGCAGCGTGGCCTGGATCTCGCGGGCGAAGGCGCGGTCCGCATCGTCCCAATCCGGCGTGCCCAGGCGGTCGAATTCACCCTGCATCGCCTCCTCAAGCGGCGTGTTGGCGAGCAGGTTCGACACCGCGGCGAGAATTTCGATTTTCACGGTCGTGCCGGTCATCAGCGCGGCGCCGCGGGCGCAATCCTTCACCCGCTCCAGCAACTCCTTCATCTGCGGCAGATCGATCGCGCGCACAGCGTAGCGCACACGGGCCTTGGACTGCACCACGTTGGGCGCGATGCCGCCGCTGTCGATGATGGCGTAATGGATGCGGGCGTCGCTGGGCATGTGTTCGCGCAGGTAGTTCACGCCGACATTCATCAATTCCAACGCGTCGAGCGCGCTGCGGCCGAGATGCGGGCTGGCGGCGGCGTGCGAGGCGCGGCCGGTGAAGCTGAAATCGACTCGGGTGTTGGCCAGCGATAGCGCTTCCGCCACTTCGAAGAACGCATTCGGGTGCCAGGTGATGGCGATGTCCACGTCATCGAACGCGCCGGCGCGCACCATGAACGCCTTGGCGGCGCCGCCCTCCTCGGCGGGGCAGCCATAATAGCGCACGCGACCGGCCATGTTGTTGGCCGCCAGCCAGTCTTTTACGCCCGTGGCTGCCAGCAGGGCCGCCGAGCCCAGCAGGTTGTGTCCGCAGCCATGCCCGTTGCCGTTGCCCGGGATCGGGCGATGCTCGGCCACGCCGGCCTCCTGGCTGAGGCCCGGCAGCGCGTCGTATTCTCCCAGAATCGCGATCACCGGGCCGCCGCTGCCTGCTTCGCCAATGACGGCGGTGGGGATGCCGGCCACGTTCTCGGTGATGGTGAAGCCCTGCCGCTTCATCTCGGCCAGATGCTCGGCGACCGAGCGCGCCTCGGTGTAGCAGGTCTCCGGCATGCCCCAGACGCGATCGGCCAGTTCGATGAACGGCTCGCGCTTCGCGTCGACAAGGTTCCAGATCTGGTCGCTGTTCTGCATGGTGGGAACTCCTGGGATCGAGACTGAATATGCGGGAAAGGGCACGCTAGGCCTGTGCGGAAAGTGTGACCAGCCCAAGATGTGGAGCAAACGTGTCAGGCGCACTTGACGGTTCGCCTCCGCTTCGGAATGGTCAGTCCGGCCTGACATTGGTGCGGGCCGGGAGCATGCAAATTGAAAACAACCCGCAAGGTGGTTGTAGTCGGCGCCGGCATCGCAGGCCTAGTGGCGGCGGTGGAGCTTGCATCTTCTGGCGTCGAAGTGGTGGTGGTCGAGAAGGAGGCCGCTCCGGGCGGCAAGCTGCGGCAGATCTCGTTCGGCGATACCCATATCGATGCCGGTCCCACGGTGTTCACCATGCGCTTCGTGTTCGACGCGGTGTTCGCGGCGGCTGGCACAACGTTGGAGCAGCATCTGAAGCTGATCCCGGCCGAGATCCTTGCGCGCCATGCCTGGGCAGCGGACCAGCGGCTGGATCTGTTTGCCGATATCAGGCGTTCGGCGGACGCAATCGGTGTGTTTGCCGGGCCAGCGGAGGCGCGCGGCTATCTGGCGTTCTGCGCGCGCTCCGCAAAAATCTATCGCACGTTGGAGGGCCCTTTCATCCGCGCGCAACAACCCGGCAGCGCGTTCGCGCTGGCACGGCGGGTGGGGCTGCTGGCACCGAACGAGCTGCTCGGCATGAGCCCGTTCGCCACGATGTGGAAGGGGCTGGAGGATCACTTCCGCGATCCGCGTCTGCTGCAGTTGTTCGGCCGCTATGCTACTTATTGCGGCTCGTCGCCCTGGCTGGCGCCGGCGACCTTGATGCTGGTGGCGCATGTGGAGCAGGCCGGCGTGTGGATGGTCGAAGGCGGCATGCATCGCGTTGCGCGCGTCTTCGAGGCGCTGGCGAAGTCCAAAGGTGCGGCGTTTCGCTATGGCGATGCGGTGGCCGAAATCGTGGTGGAGAACGGCCGCGCCGCGGGCGTGCGGCTGGCGTCCGGCGAGCGGATCGCCGCCGATGCGGTGGTGTTCAACGGTGATGCGGCGGCCTTGGCCGGCGGGTTGCTGGGTCGCCCGGCCTCGCGTGCGGTGCCGAAGCCGGAGGGGGCACGCTCGCTCTCGGCGCTTACCTGGACCATGAACGCACCGGCACACGGCTTTCCCCTTCTCCGACATAATGTCTTCTTTTCAGATGATTACCGGGCGGAGTTCGACGATATTTTTACCCGCCGCCGGCTTCCCACAGCCCCCACCGTCTATGTCTGCGCACAGGATCGCGGCGACGTGGCCAACGCGATCGGCGGACCTGAGCGATTGTTGGTGCTGACCAATGCGCCGGCCACCGGCGATACAACCGACTTCACCGCGGCGGAGATCGCGTCATGCGAGACCAGAACCTTCGAGTCGCTGCAACGCTGCGGTCTTCTGGTGGACCGGACGGCGGCGAACACGGTGGTGACGACACCGACCCAATGGAACCGCCTGTTTCCGGCGACAGGGGGTGCGCTGTACGGCCAGGCGACCCACGGTTCGATGGCCGCGTTCAGGCGTCCGGCGTCGCGCAGCCGCATGCCGGGCTTGATACTGGCGGGGGGCAGCGCGCATCCGGGGCCGGGGGTGCCGATGGCCGCGATGTCGGGGCGGCTGGCGGCGGCGTTCGTGCTGGCGGGGCTGATGCGTTCCTAGCGACCGGCGGCTTCGCCCGCGCCGTGCCGGCTGACGGCTATGCCTGGTGGTATATCGACGCGCTCAGCGATTGCGGGCGTTTCGGCTTCACGGTGATCGCGTTCATCGGCAGCGTATTTTCACCGTATTACGCGCGTGCGCGGCGACGCGGGCCAGCCGATCCATTCGCGCATTGCGCGCTGAACGTGGCGCTGTATGGCGACGTGAAGCGCTGGGCGATGACCGAGCGTGGGGCGGGCGATCTTGGCATCGCGGCGGAGCGTCTGGATATCGGGCCGAGCCATCTGGCGTGGGATGGCGAGACTCTCGAAATCCGGATCGACGAGCGTTGCATGCCGGATCTCCGGCGGTTGCGGGGGGTGATACGGGTGCGGCCACCCTGCCTGATCGACCACGAGGTGATGCTGGACACGGCGGGAAGGCATCGCTGGCGGCCGTTGGCGCCAAAGGCGCGGGTCGAAGTGGCGTTGGACATCCCGCGTCTGGCCTGGTCGGGGACTGCGTATGTCGACAGCAACCATGGTGAGGAGCCGTTGGAGCAAGGATTCTCCACATGGTCGTGGTCCCGCGCCAGCCACGGGGAGGACGTGCTGGTGCTGTATGATGCGCTTAGGCGGGATGGCACGACCTTGGGCATATCGCGGGTGTTCGGGGCGGACGGCATGCAAGACGTGACGGCACCGCCTGAAACTTATTTGAAATCAGGGATGTGGGGAGTGAAGCGACCAACGCGCTGCGACTTGGGCTCGGTGCCATCGATGGTGCGGCAGCTGGAGGATGGACCGTTCTACACGCGCTCGGAGATCCGCACAGTGTTGCTGGGGCAGCAGGCGCATGGGGTGCATGAGAGCGTGGATCTCGATCGGTTCTCGCGGCACTGGGTGCAGGTTCTGCTGAAGTTTCGAATGCCGCGAGTGGCCTCACGGGTCGCCCGGTGAACGAACGGCTTTACCGGCCGCCGGCGCCTGTGCCGCGCACGCCGGTTCGAGGACTCATTCGCGCGATGCTGTCGGGCGAGCGGGATCTGCTGAGCCTGCTGCCGGATGTGGCCTACACGACCCGGGTCGGCCCCTTGGGCAAATCCCGGCGCGGCATCGTGATCGTCAATGATCCGACCGTGGTGACGCAGGTGCTGATCGATGCCGAGCAGGTGTTTCCCAAGAACGACCTGCTGGTCGGCGCGCTGGAGGCGGTGGTGGGGAATTCGATGTTCGTGTCGTCCGGCGCCTCCTGGCGGCGGCAGCGGCGGATGATCGACCCGGCGTTCTCGCATATGCGGGTCAACCGGGCGTTCGATGCGATGCAGGCCGGAGTGGACGCATACGAGGCGGTGCTGGACCGGCGCGCGGCGTCGTCCGAGGCATTCTCGCTGGATGCCGCCATGAGCGAGATGACGGCGGATATCATCTGCCGGACGATCTTCACCCAGTCGCTGGCTTCCGAGACCGCACGCGAGGTTTTTACGGCATTTGGCCAGTTTGAGCGCAGCGTCGCCAACACCGAGATAAGGCGGCTGCTATTCGGCAAGCCGTTTGCGAAAATCCCGCAAAGTCGGGCGGTTACGGAATCTTGCGCGAGAATACGCAGGCATATCGGCGACATGCTCGATCCGCGTCTGGCGCCAGGTGCCTCGGCAATCGACGATATCGTGGGCGCAGTGATATCAGCGCGGGACAGCGATACCGGGCAAGCCTTCACCCGCCAGGAGTTAATCGACCAGATCGGCGTTTTCTTCCTGGCCGGGCACGAAACCACAGCCAGCGTGCTGACCTGGATCTTCTTCATCCTGTCGCAGAACCCCGAGACCGCCGAGCGGATGCGCGCCGAGATCTCTGCTGTCGCGGGCGAGGGTGAGATCCGGCTCGAACACACCAAACAGCTTGGCTTCGTGCGCAATGTCTTCCGCGAGGCGATGCGGCTGTATCCCCCGATCACCTTCATCCCGCGCGTGGCACAACGGGAGACCACATTGGCGGGTCTGCCTCTGGCACGCGGCACCATGGTGATGATCGCACCGTGGACGATCCATCGCAGCCCGGCCAACTGGCCCAACCCCGATCGCTTCGATCCGGATCGGTTCGCGCGGGAGAACGATATTCCCTCGGGCGCCTATATCCCGTTCGGCCTGGGGCCACGGGTCTGCGTCGGTGCTGCGTTCGCCATCATCGAGAGCACGCTGATCCTCGCACGGCTGGTGCGCCGCTACGATTTCACACCGATCTCGCCGCAGAGCGTGCGGCCGGTGGCAAGGCTTACCACCAAGCCATGCAGCGAGATCAGCTGCCGGATACAGCGGCGGTCTGGCGTGGGCTCAGCCGTCTGAAATGATAGAGGATGATGCTGACCCCGACCACGATGGGGATCGCCCACAAGGTGGGATTGAACGCCTGTGACGGCAGCAGTCGTGCGAGGCCGAAGGTCATGAAGGCGGTGTAGACTGAAATGCCGGATCCGACGAACGCCTTCAGATGCTCCTTCAGATAGGCGAGCCGGGCAGGGCGGTCGGTGTAGATGAACGCGAGATTCGTGCCGCCGGATGCCACGCCCACGATGGCGATGCCCATCATCAGCGGCTGGCCGATCAACGCGCCCTGAGTCGCACAGAAGAGCGCTGCCGCAATCGCGGCCAGTTGCAGTGCCACAGGAAAGGCCGCGCGGTTGGCGAGGTGATCGGCCTTGTTGCGAACGGTCATTCGGCCATGCCAGACGAGGCTGATGGTCAGGATGGCCAGATACATCATCATCCAGCCGAACAGCCCGCGCACCATCACCGTGTCCGGTAGATCCGGGTGCGTGCCAAGCGGGTCGTAAAGCGTGCAAAGGCTCATTCCGACGGCTGAGATGCCGGTGGCGAGGATGCATCTCGCAAAAATGTCGCCGATCCGCCGGTGCTTGGCGCCGCCCTTGCGGCCGATCACCGGCACCCAGAACAGCACCAGCCCCACCGCGCCGGTGGCAATATGGGCGGCGACGAAACCATGGAAGAGCCACCACACGGATTGTAAGCTCCGCTATCTGTCAATCGGACACGATAAAGAGTGTAACAACATCCTGACACCGAAGGCGAATCCTAGGCCGGGCAGCGCCCGACATCTCCCACGGATCTTTGCTGGCTAGGCTGCGTTAACAAATTGCCCTTACGCGCGGGTGTTTGAATGAACTATACCGTTCAGTTCAGTTTTAAATCCGTGGGGTCATCAGGATGGATGGGTCGCAAAAGGTTGCGGTTTCGGGCCATTACAACCGGAAAAACAGCCATGACCGCGACACCGCTGCCACGGACAAGAAGGCCGGGTCCAGCAGGCGGAAATGGGTGCTTATCGCTATCGGCGCGGTGGTGGTGGTCGCGCTCATCGTGGACGGTACATTCTATTGGCTCGATGCCAGGCGTTATGTCAGCACCGACGATGCGTTCATCGACGGGCATAACGCGCAGATCGCACCGCAGATTGCCGGCCGTGTAATCAGGGTGGCGATCAAGGACAACCAAATGGTGGAGGCGAACCAGCTTCTGGTGGTGCTCGATGGCCGCGACTTTCAGATCAAGCTAGACCAGGCGATCACCCAGAAGGCGCAGAGCGCGGCACAGTTGGATCAGGCCCGCGCCCAGGCGCTGCTGCAGCAGACGCAGATCGATCAGAGCGCGGCGCAAATCCGCGTGGGCGAGGCCGAGCTGGTCCAGGCGCAGCAGGACTTTAACCGGTTCCGCGCCATCGATCCGAAAGCCATCAGCCGCCAGCAGCTCGACAGCGCGCAGGCCACCTTGCGCACCAGCCAGGCCAAGCTCGACGCAAATCGCTATGCCTTGACCGGCGCACAGGCGCAGCTCGTCGGGCAGCAGGCGCAGATCGCCAACGCCGAGGCGGCGTTGCAAGGGGCTGATGTCGCCATCCGCAATGCACAGCTGCAGCTCTCCTAC
The DNA here is from genome assembly GCA_043732745.1 of Rhodospirillales bacterium. GTDB lineage: Bacteria > Pseudomonadota > Alphaproteobacteria > Acetobacterales > Acetobacteraceae > CAIQQQ01. The sequence continues at coordinate 41 of JAYTHH010000281.1, read as the reverse complement.
ACCGAAATCCGTGCCATCGAGGCCGGGCGAATAACGCGGCG
>JAYTHH010000280.1:0-12997 GCA_043732745.1 Rhodospirillales bacterium | reverse complement strand
GGCTGGTGACGGAAGGCCTCGGTGTGAAGCATGTCCGCCTGGTGATGGGCAATTCGATGGGCGGGATGCAGACGTGGATGTGGGGCACGACCTATCCGGATTTCATGGACGCGCTGGTCCCGATGGCGTCCCAGCCGACCGAGATGTCCAGCCGCAACTGGATGTTGCGGCGCATGCTGGTGGAAAGCGTGAAGCGTGATCCAGCCTACAACAACGGCAACTACACCAGCCAGCCGCAGGCTTTGGTGACCGCCAACGTGTTTTTCGGCATCGCCACCAGCGGTGGGAGCCTGGCGTATCAGAGCATGGCGCCGACGGGGGCGTTGGCTGACAAGATCGTCGATGAGCGTCTGGCGGCGCCGCTTGCGGCCGATGCCAATGACTTCGTTTGGCAGTGGCAGTCGTCGCGCGGCTACAATCCGGCGCCGGAGCTGGGGCGGATCAAGGCGGCGGTGCTGGCGATCAACTCGGCCGATGACGAGCGCAATCCGCCCGAGACCGGCACTTTGGTGGCTGCGATGAAGCAGGTGAAGGATGGCAGGATTTATTTGATACCGGCGAGCAAGGACACGCGCGGGCACGGCACCACGGGGAATGCCGGATTCTACAGCAAGGAGTTGGGGGCGTTCATGGCGGGGCTTGCACCGCGCGTTCAATGACCTGCTGTCGGTGGAACGGCCTGTCGCCCTGGATCGTGACGCGGGTGCCGGAGCGGGTGTTTGGGAAATAGTCCCATAGCGCGTGATGCTGGGCGGAGCGGTTGTCCCAGAACGCCACGGAGTTCCTCTGCCAGCGAAAGCGGCAGGCGAATTCCGGGGTTTCGATGTGGCGGAACAGGAAGGCCAGGAGCGCGTCGCTCTCGGCACGGCTGAGTTCGTTGATGCGGGCGGTGAAGAACGAATTGACGAACAGCGCCTGGCGGCCGGTGACGGGATGCGTGCGGATGACGGGGTGGTTCGCCTTCGGATAGACGCGGCCGGTGTCGTTGCTGGTGTAGCGGCCGCGATAGAGCAGTTCGCCGTCGTGCAGGGCGGTGAGGCTGGAGAGCATCTCCTGCATCGGCTTGGAGAGTGCGTCGAAGGCTGCATACATGTTGGCGAACATCGTGTCTCCGCCGACCTCGGGCAGCGTTCCGATGTGCAGGATTGAGCCCATCGGCGGCTCCTCGTCGCAGCTTACGTCTGAGTGCCAGCTTTCGCCGTTGACGTATTTCGAGTTGGCGTCTGCATGGATGATCATCACTTCGGGGTGGCCGGGCACAGAGGGGGCCGCGGGGTGGATGTGCAGCTTGCCAAAGCGGGCGCCGAATGCGGTTTGTTGGGCGTGGTCCATCGTCTGGTCACGGAAGAAGATGACCAGGTTGTCCATGAGCGCCTGGTGAATGGTGTCGAAGGTCTGGCTGTCCATCGGGGCTGCCAGATCGACGCCGAAAATCTCGGCGCCGATCACCGGCGTGAGTTTGCGAATCTCAAGGCTGTTGCTGGGCATTTTCAGTTTCCATCCAGGGCGTGGATATCGGTGAAGAAGAGATCCTTCCAGCTTTCGGGCTTGGTCGACACTGCGCCGGTCTGGTTCATGAAATTAGCGAATCTCATCACTCGCTTTGGCACCATGGTCCATTCGTTCTCGGGCAGCTTGATAAGCGCGATCAGCTTGGCGGCGGGTATTTTTGACTTCTCGTTGCGGATGTAAAGCTCGGCGGCCTTGGCGGGATCGGCCACGATCATCTTCTGGGCGCGGTCCAACGCTGCAAGGAACGTCTCATAAACCTTCGGGTTGGCGTCATGGAACTTCGTCGTCGCCCACACCGTGTTGAAGGTGTGCGGGCCGCCCAATACGTCGTAGCTGTTCAACACGCGGTGGATGCGGCTGTCTTCCAGCTCCTCATACTGGAACGGGGCGGAGGTGAAATGGCTGTTGATCTCGCTGCGAAAGTTCATCATCGCTACGAACGCATCGGGATGGCCGAGCGAGACGGTCAACGGGTCGAGCTTGTCGAAATTGGCCGGTCCAAACGCGTCGGCGGCCGCCATCTCGAGCACGATGGCCTGGATGGTGATCTTCACGGCGGGCAGCGCGATCCGGTCGCCGCCAGAGAAATCCTTGATCGTTTTCACTTTGGGGTTGCTGGTGTTGAGCCAGATCGGCATGGCGTTGAGCGCCGCCACGCCCTTTACCTTCAGGTTGGTGCGCGTCTTACCCCAGATCGTCAGCATCGGGCCGACGCCGCCTGAGGCGAAATCGAGATTGCCCGAGATCAGCGCGTCATTGATGGAGCCGCCATTGCTGATGGTGAGGAACTCCGACACCAGATCCAGCCCACGCGACTTGCCCTCCGCTTCCATCAGCTTTTCTTCCTGCATGATGATCAGCGGCAGGTAGGAAATACCGTATTGCTTGGCGATGCGCACGGTCTGCGGCGCGGCCTGGGCCGACAGCGGCAGCAGTGCGGTGAGCAGTAGGCCGGACAGCCAGTTTCGGATGTTCATCGAAATTTCCACCAAACTCTTATTGCAGCTTGCGTCCGCCATCCGTCACGTCGGCGAGGAAGTCCCGCACCGTGGTGTTGATAAAGGTGGTGTCGGCGGGTTTGAAGCCGGCGGCGGCGGCGACGTGGCCCTGCACCGAGGGGATGGCGACGTAGCGGCCATCCGGGATTGCGGCGGCGGCATCGCGGGCTTCCTCCACGGGGTTGTAGAGGTCGAGCAGGCCGGTCATCAGCAGGGCCTTGGCCTTCACGCTGTGCAGAGCGCGGATGGGGTCGCCGCCGAACGGCTTTTTGCCGTCGACCTGGGTGTCGCCGACATTGTGACGGTCGTAGGCCCAGGTCTGGGCGATCCAGTCATTGGCGTCGAAGCCGGATTTCACCACCGCGTCCTCCTGCGCTTTGATCCAGGCCAGCACGTCCATAGGCTCGGGGAATTGCGCGCGCATGGCGTCTGGAGTGCGGGTGCCGAGCACCTGGAGCACATCCGCGCGCATGCGCCAGCCGCGTTCTGGCTGGGTGGTGTAGTTGCCGTTGTTGAAGGCGGGGTCGAGCATCAGGGCGTGGCGGGTGGCCTCGTTGATGGCGATGGACCACGGCGCGGTGCGGGCCATTGGTGTGAGTGCGATCAGGCTATCCATCATCGTGGGGTAACTGACGCCCCATTGCAGGGTCTGCATGCCGCCCATCGAGGCGCCGGCGACGGCCACCAGATGATCGATGCCGAGATGTTGCAGCAGCATCTTCTGGCTCTCCACCATGTCGCGCAGCGTGAAATGCGGGAAGGCGGTGCCGTGCTGTGTGGCGCTGTTGCTGGGCGAGGTGGTGAGGCCGTTGCCGATGGCGTTCGTCTTCACGACGAACAGCTTGTCGGTGTCGATGCCCTTGCCGGCGCCGATCATGAAATCGATCCGGTGATGATTGCCGCTGATCGCGGTGACCATCAGAACGGCGTTGGATTTCTTCGCGTTCAGCGTGCCCTGGGTCATGTAGGCGATGCTGAAATCGCGCAACACCTCGCCGCTTTGCAACTTGAAGTCCCCGATCTTGTAGAACTCGAGCCCGGGCTCGGTGGGGGCCTGGGCGAAGGCGGCAGGCACTAGGCCAAACACGAACAGCAAGGCTGCGATCAAGGCATGCATTCATGATCTCCCACTATACAAACCGTGCTGCGACGGCTTGGCGGCGTTACCGCTTTTTCAGCGTGTCACACCGGCAGGCCGAGGCCCGTCTTCATGCTGTCCGCGGTGCATGGCGCCTTGCGCAACCGAATGCCGGTGGTATCAAAAATTGCGTTGCCGATGGCGGCGGCGGCTGGGCGGGTGGTGGCCTCGCCGGCACCAAGCGCGGGGCGCCTTCCATCTTGAGCGTGATGGCGGATGTCATAGGACGTCTCCCTTTCGTGCGGAGGAAGTTGATCGGAGGATTATGCAGCGCCTGGGCAAATGCAAGCGCAACGCGGAATGCTGCCCGAGCTGTGCGTGTATGATTGCGTGTGCCCGATTCGCCCGCCCGCACCGCAGAGACAGCGCTTTACCCCGCGCTGAAGATTTTCCTTGAAGCGCGTGGCTTCGAGGTGAGGGGGGAAATCTGTGGCTGCGACATCGTTGCTGTCCGGGACGGCGAGGCGCCGTTGCTGGTGGTGACGGAAATGAAGTTGTCCTTCACCCTGGAGCTGGTGTTGCAGGCGGTGGATCGGCTGCATTTGGCAGATGAGGTGTGGCTCGCCGTGATCGCCAGCCGGCGGGGGCGCGATCGGGACCGGCGGGTGCGAAAATTATGCCGGTTCTTGGGCGTGGGGTTGCTGGCCGTGGATGTCGGTAAATCCTGTGTCGAGGTGTTGGCCGAGCCCTGCGCCTACAAGCCGCGCGCCAATCTGAAACAGCGCAAGCGCGTGCTGCGCGAGCATGGCAGGCGGCGGGGCGACCCGGCTTTGGGCGGGTCCACGAAGCAGCCGATCATGACGGCGTATCGGCAGCGCGCGTTGGATTGCGCCGAGGCGATGCGCGCCGGCCCACGGCGGCCGCGCGATCTGCGGCCGTTGGCAGAGGATGCCGGGACCATCCTGCTGCGCAACGCGTATGGCTGGTTCGAGCGCGTGCAGCCGGGACTTTATCAGCTATCGAAGGCAGGCGAGGCGCAGGTGTTGGTGCCGGTGGAGGCGGCCGAGTAGCTTCTATCGTTTCGGTCCCTGCTTCGATTGGGGTTTTGCTCGGGCGGCGCGCGGTTTGCGGGGGGCGGTGGCTGCCGGCTTGGCGCGGACGCGTTTGTTGGGTGCGGCCACAACCGCCTTGGCGCGCGCCGTCTTCTCGCGGCGGACGCTGCGGCGCCAGACGCCAAAGCCATAGACAATGGCCCACAATGCCACGATAGACGATGCGCCCAGGGCGAGATCGCGCGGCTGGATGCCGCATTGGCCGGTGGCGCAGGCGTAACCGAGTTGGGCCAGCGCCTGCGGGTCCAGGATCAGCATGGCTGAGAATACCAGCCCGGCCAGCAGCGCCACCCAGAGGCGCAAATCAGGTGTCCGGTGTGAAGGTGGGGTCGCTGAACGGGTAGTAATCCGCGAGCCTCAGATGCGCGTATGGCAGCGCTTCCAGACGCACAGTACCCATGAACGGCTCCGGCGGCTCGACCAGCAGGATGGTGGGGGCGAAGCCGCTGTCGTCGAAGCCCCTGCGGAAATGGGCGCGGGACTTGATGGCGAACACGTCGAATTTTTCGGTGTCCAGGCCCATGTCACGGAAGGTTGCGGGATCCAGGATCTGCGCGAGGTACGGGCTGATCACCAGGACGTTGCCGCGGCCGAAGCCGATATGGAACCAGGTCTGCCCGGCGGCGCGGTTGTCGCCCTGACTGGTGCCGATGATCGTGCCGGTGATGCGTACGGGCTGGCCGGCGGAGACGTCCGCACGGCCGCCCACCTCCATGTCGAAGGCGTCTCCCGGCCTCGCCTGGGTTTCGAGCAGGTGCTTGATCACCATGGCGTCGGTGACCGTGCCGATCAGGGTGCGTTCCAGATCTTGCTCGATGACCTCGCGCAGCAGCCAGGTGGCGTAGCCGGAGCGGTCGCTATAGTCGGCCAGCACTACGGGGGATTTGCCGATGTTCGCGGCCTGTTTGGCCAGTGCCACCGCGTCTTTCATCGGGTGGATCTGCACCGTGTTGAGTAGCGCCTTGCGCTTCATCCAGGCCCAGTTCGCCATGTCGGTGGCGATCTTGCAGGCGAGTTCGGGCTTGTCGTTGGTGATCACCTGGATGGTCATGCCGGCATCGGGCACGTCGCACCAGGGGAAGCCGAAGAACACGTTGACGAAGACATCGGGCTCGCGTGCTTCCCAGATAAGGGCGCGCTGGATCAGGTCCATCCAGGGCGATGCGCCGGTCCACTGCACCACGGTGGGCGATAGGATGGGCACGCGCTGGGTGACATGGGTGGGTGTGTAGTCGTGGCGGAGCGTGCGAATGAGGCAGCGCGCGGCGCGCTCGCCCTGGAGGTAGCTATCGTAATGCGGGAAGTATTTGACGGTGAAGGCCATGTCGGCGTGGCGAAGGAATTCCGCGTCCTCGTTGCCGTGCGGATCGAAGGTGGACGTGATGATGGCGCCGCCGCCCAGTGCGACGCGGGTGCGGCGCGCCAGTTCGGCCTCGGGGCGGTCGATTCCGCGCACGCCCATGGCGCCGTGGACGCAGAGATAGGCGCCGTTGTACGGGCCTGTTTCGGCGAGTTCGCGCATCATGGTGCCCACGAAGGTCTCGAACGCCTCCTGTGTCACCCAGCCGGAGCCGGTGCCGGTTTTCGGCCAGAGCGGTGAGGTGATGCCGACCAGCTCCACGTTGGGGTATTCACGCGCCATCTTCACGAAACCGCCCATGTAGCCGCGCGGGTCGAAGCGCAGCAGGGCCTCGCCGCCGATCGGGGAGCCTTCGAAAGTGAAATCAGCCAGCGTCGTGTCGTTCGGCAGGAATGTCACGGTTTCGTGGGAGAAGTGCAGCACCGCGATACGGATGGGGGAGGGCGTCATCGTTCAAACTCCTGCTGGGTGCAACATAGAGCCTGCGTCCACGGTGCAAAGCGGAGACAACTTGCGGCGGCGCTCTGCATTGCGGTGTAGGCTGGCGGCAGATGGATCGGAGTTTGCCTGAATGACGGATCGGCCCTTGGAGCAGCACGCGGAGGCACACGAGGGCGGTGTACTCACCATCGACCTGTCGGCCATTCGTGCCAATTACCGCTTGTTGCGCGGCATGGTCGAGGGTGCTGAATGCGGGGCGGTGGTGAAGGCGGATGGCTACGGGCTGGGCGCGGCCCGCTTGGCCCGCGCGCTGTTTGACGAAGGCTGCCGCAGCTTCTTCACGGCGCATCTGGCTGAGGCGATGGCCCTACGCCCGCATCTTCCGGCTTCGGCGCGGATTGTCGTGCTGCATGGCCCGTCGCCGGGCACCTCGCATCTGTTCCGGCAGAACGGCGTCGTGCCGGTGCTGAACAGCCGCGAACAGATAGCCGAATGGCGCGCAGTGGGGGCGGATATGTCCGCCTGGCTGCAGTTCGACAGCGGTATGACGCGCTTCGGGTTGGATGAGCAGGAAATCGGCAGCCTCGATCTGGAAGGGCTTCAAATCCAGGCCGTGATGAGCCATCTCGCCTGCGCCGATGATGCGGCACATCCCGCCAACGCCGCTCAGCTTGCATGCTTTACCCGGATCAGGCGGCGGTTTGCCGATATTCCCGCCAGTCTGTCTGCCTCCAGCGGGATCTTCCTGGGGCCGGAGTTCCATTTCGACATCGTGCGGCCGGGTGCTGCGCTATATGGCGTGAACCCCCAGCCCGGCCGACCCAATCCGCTTCTACCGGTGATCCGCCTGCAAGGCCGCGTACTGCAGCTTCGCCATGTGCCGGCCGGGACCGCCATCGGCTACGGCCACACGGTGCGCACCGCTGATGCGACGCAACTGGCCACGGTGGCGGTGGGCTATGCGGACGGCTTTTTGCGCAGCACCGGCGCCGCGGGTGGCGCCTGGGTGGGCGATGTGTGGATGAAGCTGTTGGGCCGGGTGTCGATGGACAGTATCGTGCTCGACGCCACTGGCGTGGATCTGCGGCCAGGCATGCTGGTGGATCTGATCAACCCGCGGCATGACGTCGACAGCGCCGGCGCCGCGTCCGGCACCATCGGCTACGAAATCCTCACCAGCCTGGGCCACCGATTTGCACGGGTAATCTTGGACCCGGCGGACAAACCGGCGGAATCGTAGCGAATCGCCGCTTTTGGCCTGATCGGCCATGCGCGCAACCACGTTCACCGTGTCGCCATGTAAATCGGCGGCCACCTGCAGCACCTCGCCGGCGTGCATGCCGACGCGGATGTCCAGCCGGCGGCCGAGAACGGGCGGCAAATCCAGGACGGCGTTCTGCATCTCGATAGCGGCGACGACGGCGGTGTCTGCGGTGGGGAAGATGGCCAGCACCTCATCGCCGATCACGCGCACCACGCACCGCGCAACGGAATACCGACCGGAGACGGCACCCGGACGCGATTTCCTTACGTTGTCCGAAAAAACAATGGTCGACAATTCAAGTTTTTAAGGAATCAGCGTGAAACCTCGGCAATCGTCCCGGCGCAGGGGCCAAAACCGATGCTGACACGGCCTTCACGACGCGCCCTGGCGTAGAGTGTGACGGTGTCGCCATCCTCCAGAAAGCGCCGCGTCTCGCCGGAGACCAGGGTGATCGGGGCACGCCCGCCGCGGGTCAACTCCAGCAGCGAGCCGGCGCTGTCTGGCGTGGGGCCGGACAGGGTGCCGGTGCCGAACAGGTCGCCCGGCCGCAGATTGCAGCCGTTGCTGGCGTGGTGCGTGACGAGCTGCGCCGGTGTCCAATACATGTGCCGCGCGTGGCCGAGCGACAGGCAATGTGGCGCCATGTCGGCCTGGCGCAGGCCGGGGGTGCACAGGGTGGCTTCGAGTTCGAGGTCGAGCGCGCCGGTGGCCTGGTCCGTGGCATCGAGGAGATAGTCCAGCGGCGCGGGATCGCCCTCGGCACGCGCGTCCTGCGCCATGCGAAACGGCGCCATGGCCTCGGCTGTGATCACCCAGGGCGAGATTGTGGTGTGGAAGCTTTTGCCCAGGAACGGGCCGAGCAGCTGGTATTCCCAGCCCTGGATGTCGCGCGCTGACCAGTCGTTGAGCAGGCAGAAGCCGGCAATGTGGGAGGCGGCCTCGGCAATGGGAATCGGGCGGCCCAGCACGTTGCCGCCGGCGATCCAGATGCCCAGCTCCACCTCGTGATCCAGGTTGCGCGATGGGCCGAAGCTGGGCTCGGTGGCGTTGCCCGGTTTGCGCTGACCGCAAGGGCGCACCACCGGCAGGCCGGAGGGGCGGACGGAGGAGGCGCGGCCGTGATAGCCGACGGGGATATACTTATAGTTGGGGGCCAGCGGCGCATCCGGCCGCAGCATCGTGCCCACGTTCATGGCGTGATGGATGCCGGCGTAGAAATCCGTGTAGTCGCCGATCGTGGCCGGGAGATGCATGTGACAGGCGGCGGCTGCGTGCAGAAATTCACGGCGTTCGGGTATGCCTTCGGCCAACAGAGCAGACACCGCGTGGCGCAGCGCACGTCGTGCGCCGGCGGGCTGGGCAAAGAAGGCGTTCAGCGTTGGGGCGCCGGCTGCCTCGGCGGCGTCGCCTGACAGTAGGCCCGCTTGGGTGAGCGCCGCCACGTCCAGAATCATGTCGCCGATGGCGATGCCTCCGCGGGGGCTGCCATTCGCCGGGCTGAAGACGCCGTGCGGGAGGTTCTGGATCGGGAAATCCTGATGGCCGTTCGCCGAGGCGACCCAGGAGCGGAGAGCGGCGTCATGCGTGTGGTCGATATGGCTCATTTTTGTCCCCCTCGTGTGTTGCCCACCCGCAGGCGCAGCAGGCTGGCCGCGCTGGCCGCGGCGGCGAACCCGCACCCGAGCCAGAGTGCGATGGCGGGGCCGCCCGCCTCCGACACGCCGAAGCACACCGCCACCAGCGCCGCCCCGTTGGCCTGGCCGAACAGCCGCGCCGTGGCCACGATGCCGCTGGCGCCGCCGCTGCGCTGGGGAGGGGCGCTGGACATCATCGCCTTCAGGTTGGGGGTCTGGAAGAACCCGAACCCCGCACCGCAGATCAGAAGCCGCCAGACGATGTCGAACACCGTAGGTGCTGCCGGCAGCAGCGCCACCGATGCCATGCCGGCCGACAAGGTCAGCAAGCCCACGCCGCCGAGCAGCCCGGTGGAATAGCGGTCCGCCAGACGCCCCGCGATCGGCGCCATGATCGCCACCACGGCTGGCCACGGCGTCATCAGAAACCCCGCCTCCACCTGGCTGCGGCCGAAGCCGTGCTGGAACAGAAAGGGCAGCGACACGAACGCCAGGCTTTGCGCGGTGAACGAGCAGAACGACGTGACGGCCGACAATGCGAACACCGGCAGGCGAAACAGATCCACCGCCAGCATCGGCGCCACATGCCCGGATTGCCGGCGCAGCAGTGCCACTCCACAGGCCAGGGCCGCCGCCCATTCCAGCAGCACCATGGCCCACGAACCACCTTGGCCCACGTCATCGATGCCGAAAATGGTAAGCGAGAACATGGCCCCGCTCAGGATCGCCGCCAGAAGGTCGAACCGATGGCCGGCCTGTGGGGTGGAGGGCAGGGTGCGCAGCGCGATGGTGAAGGCCACCAGGCCGAACGGCACGTTGATGAGGAACAGCCAGTGCCAGGTCGCCACCGACAGGATGGCGGACGCCACGGTCGGCCCGATCGTGAAGGACAGCGCCACCGTCAGCGCGTTCAGCCCCAACCCGCTGCCCAGCGCGGCGTGCGGATACACCGAGCGGATCAGCGCCAGATTGACCCCCGTGATCGCCGCCCCGCCCAACCCCTGCACCAGCCGCGCCCCCACCAGCATCGGCAGCGACCCCGCCAGGCCGCAGGCGAGCGACGCAAGCGTAAAAACCACCAGCCCCGTGATGTAGATCCGCCGATATCCCACAATCTCGCCCAACGACGCCAAGGGCAGCAACGCCGCCACCATCGAAAGCTGATAGGCGCTGACCACCCAGATCGCCGCCGCCGCCGTACTGTCGAGATCGAACGCGATGGTGGGCAGCGCCGTGTTGGTGATCGCGGCATCGAGCGTGGCCAGCGCCACCGAGGTGAGAATTGCCGCCATTGCCGCGCGGCGCTGGCCCGGGGGAAGGCCCTCACCCGGGACGGTGGCGGGGCGCGCTTGTGACGAAGATGGCATTCGGATGCGTCCCGGTCGATAGGGCGGGACTATGCCGGGTGGTAGGGCGGTGGTCGAGGAGGGGGCGTGTTGGGGATGGAAGTGGCGGGGTGGCTGTTCACCTTTCGTCATCGCGAGAAAGGTAGGGTTGGGCACGCTTTGGCGCCCCACCACCAGGCCAAACCCACCAACCCCATGTGCCAGCTGCCAAAATCATAATTAAACCGGAACAAAAACGCCGCGCCTCTTCCTGAACCCTCACCCGCCTTTCCCAAATCCCTGCCGCCGCGCAGCCGCCACCACCGCCCTCGGCAGCGGAATTCTACCAAAATCAACCGCCTCCCGAGCCCGCGCCACGCGCGCCCGACCCGAAGCCGCAACTATGCCATCCGCCACCACAGCCGGCGCCGAAGGCTGAGACCCACCCAGGTCAATCCCGAGCATCCGGCAGACCGGCCCCAGAATCACCCGCGCTCGCGGCACGTCGCGCAGCAAAGCCACCATCTCCGGCTCCGCCAGCACATGAGACAACTGCGACCCATAACCCGCCGCCTCATACGGCATCAGCCCCATCAACCACCCAAACCGTCGCGGCAACACCCGCCACGCGACGGCTCCGTCCGGGCGCACAGAGCCCTCAACCCGCCCGCCCCCTGCACCCTCAGCCAACGCAGCCCGCGTCCACCCCCCACGATACCGCCCCAACCGCACCCGTTCCGCCAACGCCAAAAACAGGCTCTCCGTCCGCTTCACCCGCTTCCAAACCAACACAATCACTGGCGCATCCATCAACCCCCGCCCCAAAGCCGCCGCCACCGCCCGGTACAGGGCCGCGGTGATCAACGCGAAGCGGCCGTCAGGGCCAAAGAGAGGAGTGGAATTCATGAACGAAACAAGAACACAAAACACGGCTGATTGCAATCATACCAAGCCGCCGTTGACACATGGAGAATGTGTCAACGGCGGTTTGGCATGAGTCATATTTGGCGCGCCGCCACCGTCCGACCCGGCGCGCGATACCAACCCTCGTTGATGCTGGAAGAGTCAGCATCAACGAGGGTTGGTATCAGTCATGCACAGACCGTCGCACCGACCCGCGTCAAATGCTCAGACATCGAGCGTCAGACCGTGGCACCAGGCATCGTGCCGGCGTCAACTCACATCAGGACCCATCGAGCACGAGGTGGATAGCCTTGCCGCGGTTTGATCGAGTTTGTTGATGGCGGTACTGCATACTCGATATCCGAATTCGGGGTTCGTGTGCGTTCGCCCAGTTCGGCAATCTGAATAGTATTCTGTCCACCCCAGCCGCCTCTTCAGCGGCTGACAGCGATTGCAGGTTCAGCAAGGAGTGGCGCATGCGTTTCACCTTTTTAATTATTCTTCTGCTGGCCGGGGTGCCCTTGACAGCCATGGGACAGCAAGCTGGCCCGGCGCCGCTGCCTGCCCGCCAATCGCCGATCGCACCCATCAAGAACCCGCCGGGCGACATTGCCGATACCCAGACTTTCGTCGACTACCACTCTCCCCTGGGCTTCTCGATCAAAGCGCCGGAAGGCTGGTCGCGCCGGGAGCAGCCAGATGGCGTGGCGTTCACGGACAAGTATGGCAGCGTCACGGTCGATGTGACCGATTCGTCGTCGGCACCCACGGTTGCAAGTGCCAAGCAGGCCCAGGCCGCAGCGCTCGAGGCGTTGCCGAACGCCGTCGCGGTTTCGAAAGTCGTTTTGATCTTCCTACCGAACGGTCCCGCCACGCTGATCGCCTACGCCTCCAACTCGGCGCCCAATGCCGTCACCGGCAAGGCGATCCGGCTTGAGAGTGAGGAGTATCTGTTTTGGGATAACGGCAAGCTTGCCACCCTCACCCTGTCCGCGCCGTTCGGGGCGGACAATGTCGATCAATGGCAGTTGATGGCCAAGAGCTTCCGATGGAAGTGAGCCCCGCCACGAAGGCGAACGTCAGCCGGCGGCCTGTCATCGAGGCGGTCGACCTCTACCGCTTCTTCCACAACGGCGATACCGAGACCCTCGCACTGCGGGGTGCCAGCCTGCACGTGGCACCTGGCGAGCTGGTGGCGCTCGTCGGCCCCTCCGGCAGCGGCAAGTCCACGCTGCTGGCCTGCCTCGCCGGGCTCGACGAGCCAGATGGCGGCCACGTGATGCTCCAAGGCGTACAACTCACGCGGCGGCCGGAGGCGGAGCGCGCGCGGCGACGCGCCGCCTCGATCGGCATCATGCTGCAGACCGGCA
>JAYTHH010000279.1:0-4145 GCA_043732745.1 Rhodospirillales bacterium | reverse complement strand
CACGCTCACAGCTTGAGCATTTCATCAGCGGCGTTGTGGGCGGCTGGGATGCCACCACCATCACCGACCGGCTGGAACTGCGCATCGGGCCCGACCTGCAATATGTGCGCATCAACGGCACGCTGGTGGGCTTTCTGGTGGGTGGCCTTGTCTGGGCGGCGTTACGTGCGACATTTGGGCATGTTGCATTTTGAAGGCCCAGTCCGTGCGCCTGTCCGTCCTCGATCAGTCCACCGTCGTCACAGGCCGCGAACCCGCTGATTCCATTCGCGAGTCGATCGCGTTGGCGCAGGCCTGCGAACGGTTCGGCTACCATCGCTATTGGTTGGCCGAGCACCATAACTCAACCAGCCAGGCCGGCACCGCACCCGAAGTGCTGATGGCCGCCATTGCCGCCACCACACAGCGCATCCGCGTCGGCAGCGCCGGTGTGATGCTGCCGCATTATTCCGCGCTGAAAGTGGCCGAGCAGTTCCGCGTGCTCGAAGCCATCGCGCCCGGTCGGATCGACATGGGGCTGGGTCGCGCCCCGGGCTCGGACGGGCTGACGGCCCAGGCGCTCAATCCGTATGGCGATGCCGAGCAGTTTCCCGCCCAGATCCGCGATCTGCTGGCCTGGCTGGCGGGGGAGCCTTTGGTGCAAGGTCATCCCCATCGCAGCATCATCGCCCAACCGCAGGGCGACACCGTGCCAGAGCCCTGGATTCTCGGCAGTAGCGACTATGGCGCCCAGGTGGCGGCCCATTTCGGACTGCCGTATTGCTTCGCGCATTTCATCACCGATGGGCGCGGCGCGGCTGAGGCGATCGACCTGTATCGCACCGGCTATCGGCCAAGCGCCCGCTTCCCGGAGCCGATCGCGGCCATCACGGTCTGGGCAATGACGGCGGAGACACAGGCAGAGGCCGAGCGCCACTTCGTGTCGCGCGCGGTCTGGCGGCTTGGGCGGGATCGCGGTGTCTACGCGCCGCTCCCGTCACCGGAGGAAGCCGCTGCCACCACGTTGAGTGCGGCAGAGGCCGCCAAGATCTCCCGGATGCGCCAGACCGCGATTTACGGCACGCCGGACAAGGTGGCGGCCCGACTACGCGATCTCGCCGCCGAAACCGGGGTGGACGAGATCGCGGTGCTGACCACCCTGCACGACAAGGCGGCCCGCGTGCGAAGCTACGCGTTGCTGGCCGACGCAATGCGCGCCGACACGGCCCTCGCCGCCGAGTAGGCTCTACGCAAGCACCTCCCGGAACACTGCCAGTGCCGTCTCAATACCGGCGGCGTCGACGTCCAGATGGGTGCAGGCGCGGCCGCGGTATGGACCCATCGTCGAAACCATCACGCCCTTCATCCTCAGATCATGCGCGATCTCGCTGGCGGTGCGGCCGGTGCCTGTGGTGTCGAAGAACACCAGATTGGTCTGTGGCGTCTGCACGGTGATGCCCTGCAACTGTGCGAGACCGCGGGCAAGCGTGGCGGCATTGAGGTGGTCGTCGGCCAGACGATTGACATTATGATCCAGCGAATACGAGCAGCCCGCCGCACATATCCCCGCCTGCCGCAGCGCACCGCCCATGCGCTGCTTCCAGCGCCAGGCCTGGTCGATGAAATCATGCGTGCCGCACAGCACCGCGCCCAACGGTGCGCCCAGGCCCTTGGTGAAATCGAGCCACACGCTGTCATAGCCGGCCACCATCTCGGCGGCCGGAATACCGGCGGCCACCACGGCGTTCATCAGCCGCGCGCCGTCCATATGTGTCGCCATACCGTTTTCGTGCGCGATATCAGCCACCTCGGTAAGATCCTCCAGCGACCACACCGTGCCGCCGCCGAGATTGGCGGTCTGTTCGACCGAGAGCAGGCGCTGGGTTGGCGCATTGCGTGAGCCCGGCGCAAGTGCAGCCCGCAGGGTGGCAGGCGAGAACTGACCGCCCTCGCCCTCCAGTGGTACCACCTGGGCGCCGGCCTGGGCGGCGGTGCCGCCGCCTTCGCTGGTCAGGATATGCGAGGTGCGATGCGCCAGGATGTTGTCACCGCGCTGGCAGTGCACGAGCATGGCGATCTGGTTGCACATGGTGCCGCTCGGCAGGAACACCGCGGCCTGCTTGCCCGTAAGCCGGGTCATCCGGTCGCACAGCGCATCGATGCTGGGGTCCAGCCCGCCCTGCTCGTCGCCGGTTTCCGCATCCATCATGGCCTGCTTCATGGCTTGGGTCGGGCGGGTCTGGGTGTCGGAATACAGATTGACGCGCACCGGCGGCATGCCGGGCAGCGGGCGTGAGGGAGCATGGACCATGTTCAGGACTTTCTGCGAAGACGGAAGGCTGCAAGCAAAGCAGCAACCGACGCACAGCACCACCCCACGATCATACGGTCAGATGTTGCGGGTTCAGCATCCCACGGTTGCCACGGTTGCGGAGACGACAATCATCAGTGCTCTGACGGGAAAGTTGGACGCACATACATGTCGTCATCGGTGATCGTTGAGGCCTATGTGTTGGGGCCGGGCTCGCTCAAACGTCCGATGAACACCACAGGTCCGGTTGGTGCCGTGCCGGCCAAGCCGTTGGCGGGTTCTGGCTCCAGCGAGATCAGGATCTGCATGCCGCCCACCGGCCGCACCGCAGGTGCGGGAATGCGCACCACGCCGGCGCCACGCGGCAGCAGGCCGAGGCTGACCGGAGCGGCGGCACCGGGAGGCAATCCCCAAAGCTGCAGAACTTTGCCCGCCGGCGCAGCGGTCGCCGATTTACCACCCGGCGAGGCCACCGCCGCCAACCGCAATCCGCCTTGCGGCCCGACCTCGGCGGTCCAGGCGGACTGGCTAGGATCGGAGACCAGCACCGTCATCATGCGTGGAACCTGTGGCTGCGGAACCAGCGTGACCAAAGCGAGCGCTGCGGCGACGGCGGTGGCGCCGAGTGCCCAGCCCTGCCATAGGCGCAGGTAAGGCGACGGTTTCAAATCGCCAAGGCGGGATGTCCTGCCCACAGGGGTGATGGCGTTTTCAATCCGCTGCCACAGCTCGGGCGGCGGCGCTTCCTGCGGCGCCAGCGCGCTGAGAGGTGCGAGATGCGTCTCCCAGCGGTGGACCAGATCGCGCAAAACAGCATTGCTGACCAGCGCCTGTTCAACAGTCCGTGCGGCGCGGGCATCGAGTGTGCCGAGCACGTATTCGGCCGCCAGCATCGATAGTTCGTAGGTGTTCTGTGGCAGTGCGGTCATGACAGACACTCCCGCAAATTCAAGAGCCCGCGCCTGATCCATGATTTCACGGTGCCGAGCGGCTGGTCCAGCTTCAGGGCGATTTCAGGATGCGACAGCCCGTGCACGAAGGCCATGATGATGCCCTGGCGATTGGCGGCGGGCAGGCGTTCGAGACAAGCCCTCAGCAGCCTTCCTTCCTCGTCGGCGGCGATCAGCCCGATCGCTTCCGGCTCCACCATGGTGTCGCCCAGACCGGGATCGTCGGTTGGAATCTCCCGCCCACGGGCGCGGGCGGCGTCAAGCGAGGCGTAGCGCACGATGGCGGACAGCCAGGTCGTGCCGTCGCCGCGTTCGGCGTTGAACTGGCCGGCACGCTGCCACACGCGCAGGAAGCTCTCCTGAAGAACATCGGCGGCGGCGGTGCGATCTCGTAAAATGGCCATGGCAATTCCGAAGAGACGGGTCGACTGCCTGAGATAGATCGCCCGTAGTGCATCGCGGTCCCCCGCAGCCACTTTGGCCAGCAGATCTTTCAAATCTTCCTCAGTCTGCATTACGCGATGTGCCTTCGATCAGATGCGGGAATTGGTTAGGCGTGATACCGGCCCTCCGCTGCCGGCCAGCCCGGCAAGCGACACCAGTCCGCCTCGACGCTGGAAGGGTTAGCATCAAGGCGGACTGGTATCAGCCGCAATCTTCGAGGTCGCGCTCGCAGCTGGGCCATACACATCCTGCGCCCGCTTTACAAAGGCGTTGACCATCCGACGGACGGCCTCGTTGAACACCACACCTATAGCCGCTTGCAACAGCCTGGAGCGAAATTCGAAATCGACGAAGAAATCTACCTTGGAGCCGCGGGGATCGTCCTGGAACTTCCATTGGTTGTTCAGATAACGAAACGGGCCATTTTCGTAGCGCACTTTTATTAGGCTCGGCCGCTCCAT
>JAYTHH010000278.1:0-4152 GCA_043732745.1 Rhodospirillales bacterium | reverse complement strand
GCCGCGCCCAAGGCGAGGTGAACCCAAACGCCTGCGCCACCTCAACCAGATCCCTGTCCACTGCGCGAACAGCGCCATTCGCCGCGAAGAACACGATCCAGAACACCCCGATCGCGATGATGAACACTGCCCCCTCTGCGTTCACCCCGAACCAGATGATGGCAAACGGCACCCACGCCAGCCCGGGTATCGGCCGCAACAACCGCACCACCCACGCCGTCGAAGCCTCAGCCGCGTCGGACATCCCGACAGCAATGCCGAGTGCCACGCCCAGTGCCACGCCCACGGCCAACCCCACCACATAATGGCTGAGACTCATGATCACGCTGTCCAGCCAGATCCCGCTGCGCAACTCCTTCATGAATGCCGCCGGCAAGGCACTCGGCGCCGGCATCAGCACCGGATTGACGATGTCCAACCGTGGCAACGCTTCCCACAGCGCAAAGAATGCCAGCAGCCCCAGTCCCGCCGCCAGCGCTCGCCGTCCCCTCATTTGCCGGCCAAGGCCGCCTCATAGAAGCGATAATCGAATAAACCGTCGAACGTGACGTCCTTCTCCAGCGAACCCAGTTTCACCTGATAGCTCTGCATCCGCCGTGACGCTTCGAACACCGCATGCGGATCGATCTGAAACACCGTGGCCTTCGATGCCAGCGCCCGGCGAATGGTGTCCGGCTCCACAATCCCCTTGCCCAGTGCATCCACAATCGCCGGCACCGCCCGCTCAGGGGTCCCAGCCAGCAACGCCCCGGCCTTCACCAGCCCGCTCACCAGCGCCTGCACCGCATCCGGATGCGCCGTCATGAACGCACCGGATACCGCCACCACCGTGCCGGGCTGCCCCGGAAACATGTCGTCGCCCAAAGCCAAAAGCTTGATGCCAGGATTGCGCCCCAACAGAATCGTCACCGCCGGCTCGCGCACCGAAGCGCCGTCCATGGCGCCAGCCAGCATCGCCTGCTGCGTGGCATCGATGCCCATCGGCACAATTTCATAATCCGCCGGATCGGCCTTCACCACCTCACGAAGCCAATACTGCAACGTCGTGTTCGGCACAGACCCCGCCGGCTGCGTCGCCAATCGCGCCGGCTTGCCAGACGCCGCGCGAAACGCATGAAACGCCTCAGCCGGGGCCACACCAGGCTTGAACAACGCCGAAAGCTTCGGGCTGCCTACGAACACGTTCTCGCCCACCGCCGTCGCAGCCACCACCCGCACATCGATCCCGCGCGACCGCGCCACAGCCAGCGGCGCCACCCCCGCGACATAGATGTCGATCGTGCCGGAGGCCAACGCCTGGATCATGTTCGGCCCGGATTCGAACGTGGTGATCGCCAGCTTCAGCCCCCGATCGGCCAGCCATCCCTCCCGCTGCGCCACGAACAATGGCGCCGCGCCCATGATCGGAATCACGCCCAGTCGCGCCACGGTCTGCGCCCGCGCGGGCACCACAAAAGCACACACGGCCGCAACCGCAGCGATGAGCAAACGCCTGTACACGATGGAATTCTCCTGGCGATTGCAACATGAGCGATATGGCGCGTGGTATCAGACCAAACAACCCAATCACATCGTGATATAGTCCCGCCATCGCGCGGAGCGCCAGCGTAGGGTGGGTTTCAGCCCACCGTTGGCATTCAAAGCACCCGCGGTCGCTAACCGGCAGTCGCTAACCCGCGGCCAGCCCACCCAAATACGCCGCCCGAACCTGCGGATCATTCCACAATTCCGAAGGCGACCCCGCCACCAGCACCCGCCCGGTCTCCAGCACATACCCCCGGTCCGCCACCGACAGCGCCATATGCGCGTTCTGCTCCACCAGCAGCACCGTTGTCCCCCGCTCGCGGATCTGGGCGATGATCTTGAACACCTGCTGCACGATCAGCGGCGCCAGCCCCAGCGAAGGCTCGTCCAGCAGCAGCACGCGCGGCCGCGCCATCAACCCGCGTGCCAACGCCACCATCTGCAACTGCCCGCCTGACAGCGTCCACCCCAGCGCATCCGCAAGCCGCAGCAGATCGGGAAACAGCTCGAACTTTTCCTCAACCTCCAGATCCATCTCCCTGCGCTTCAACCGCCCGCGATTGGACGCGCCAAGCACGATGTTCTCCCGCACCGTCAGCCCCGGAAACACCCGCCGCCCCTCCGGCACATGCGAAATCCCCAGCCGCACGATGGCCTCGGTGGTCTGCCCCAGAATAGATTTTCCGCCGAGCCTGATATCGCCTGTCACATTCGGCACGAGCCCGGAAATCGACCGTAACGTGGTGCTTTTGCCCGCCCCGTTGGCCCCCAGCAGCGCGACGATCTCGCCATCATCGACATCGATGTCGATGCCCTTCAGCACATCCCCCGCGCCATACCGCGCGGTCAGATTCTGGAGCTCAAGCAGCTTCACGGCGCGGCTCCCCAAGATAGGCGGCAATCACATCGGGGTTGGCCAGCACCAATGCCGGCGTGCCGTCGGCGATGCGGCGGCCGAAGTTCAGAACCGTGATGTGGTCAGCCACCTGCTCCACCAGATTCATGTCGTGGTCGATGATCAGAATGGTCAGCCCATGTCCTTTCAAGCGACGCAACAACTCGCCCAGCTCGAACTTTTCGGTCAGGTTCAATCCAGCCGCCGGTTCATCGAGAAGAAGGGTCTGCGGGCTGGCCGCAAGCCCGCGCGCAATCTCCACATAGCGCTGATGCCCATAGGACAGTGCGCCCACCTGCCGGTGCGCATCGCCCCGCAACCCCACGAAATCCAGCGCCGCCAACGCCCGATCCACCACCAGCGCCGGGTTCTCCGCAATGTCGTTGCCCGGCCGCTCGGCGCCCACCATCACGTTCTCCAGCACCGTCATGCCGCGGAACACACGAATGTTCTGATACGTCCGCGCCAGCCCGGCCCGATTGCGGAGATGCGGCGCTGCATGGGTGATATCCATGCCCGCGAAGGTCACCTTTCCCGCGGTCGGCTTGTAAAGCCCGGTCACCACGTTGATGAACGTGCTCTTGCCAGAACCATTCGGCCCGATCAGCGCATGCACGGACCCACGACGCACCGCGAGATCCACCCCATCCAACGCCTTCACCCCGCCAAAATACTTGGCCAGGCCTTCAACCTTCAGCACGATCTCGTTCGTCTCGGCCCCACGCTCGGACAGCAGCGGCAGCGGCGACACATCCCCCTCGATCGGCTTGGACCGCCGGATCACCCGATTTAGCATCAGCCCCCACAGCCCATCCGGCAGGAACACCATGATCAAAATGACGGACGCGCCATAGACCGCGAGATACACCTGCTTGAGAAAGCGCAGCCACTCCGGAAGAATCACCAGAACCATGGTGCCGACCAGCGAGCCGAACGGCGACTGCACGCCGCCCAGAAGCGCCATCGTCAGCAACACGATCGACTCGCCGAAGGTGAACTGATCCGGCGAGATATACTGAAACCCAGCCGCGAACAGCCCGCCACCGATGCCGCCCATCACAGCGGAAATCCCGAACGCGATCACCTTCGTGGCGAACACGTTGATCCCGCAGGTCCCTGCCGCCAGCTCGTTGTCGCGCACCGCCTGCATCGCCCGCCCCAGCCGCCCGGTCTTCAGCCGCCAGATCGTCAGTGTGGAGAACACCAGGCACACCAGGCACAGCGCCAGGAACGCATGCCCGTTGGCAAAGCTGACCCCCACGATGGTCGGCCGTGGAATATCGCGAATGCCGTCCGGCCCATGCGTCAAAGTGATCCAGTTGGTCGCGAACAACGTCATGATCTGCTGAAAGCTGATCGTCACCATGGCCAAATAGTGCCCGCCCAGTCGCAGACTTCCCAGCCCCAGTATCAGCCCAAGCAAACCTGCTGCCGCCACGCCAATGAGCAGCGCCGGAAAGAACCCCAGCCCGAAATCGACGGTCCCGATCGCCACGCCATACGCACCGATCCCAAAGAACGCCGCCTGCGCGATGGAAATTTGCCCGCAATAGCCCAGGACCACCACAAGCCCAGATACCGCGATGGCATAAGTCACCGCCTGCATCAGAATATTGAGGTAATACCCCTCGGCCGGCGCCACGAAGGCCAAGGCCACCACAACCACGCACGCGGCCAAGGCCTGCGGTGCGCCGCGCCAGATACGCGCGGAGGCAAGGTCTACCTTGCTCATG
>JAYTHH010000277.1:0-4194 GCA_043732745.1 Rhodospirillales bacterium | reverse complement strand
AGGGGTCGCGCGGATATTCGTATCTGGCATTGGGTGTTCCTCCGGTCAGTCGTATGACAGAGATATAGACCGTTTCGACCAACCCCCAAATCTGTGGAACCTGCGCTGAAATGACCCTCTCTGCCCCCACCGGTCCGCTCGTCGGCCTTCGCGTGCTCGACCTCACCCGCGTGCTCGCTGGGCCCACCTGCACGCAGATGCTGGGCGATCTGGGCGCTGAGGTGATTAAGATCGAAAAACCCGGCACTGGAGACGATACCCGGGGCTTCGCGCCGCCGTTCATGCCGGGCACGCAGGAGAGCGCGTATTTCGTGGGGGTGAACCGCAACAAGCGCTCCGTCACCGTCGATATCGCCAAGCCGGAGGGCCAGGCGCTGATCAAGCGGCTGCTCGCGAGCTGCGACATCCTGGCGGAGAATTTCAAGGTCGGCGCGCTGGCGAAATACGGTCTGGGCTATGACCAGGTGCACGCCGAATTTCCTGGCATCGTTTACTGCTCCATCACCGGTTTCGGCCAGACCGGCCCCTACGCGCCGCGCCCGGGATATGACAGCCTGATCCAGGCCATGGGCGGCGTGATGAGCCTGACAGGAGACCCGGATGGCCTGCCGCAGAAGGTGGGCGTGCCGGTCGCCGATCTGTTCGCCGGGCTCTATGGCTGCATCGGGATCCTCGCCGCGTTGCGCCACAGGGACAAGACCGGGCAGGGCCAACAGGTCGATATCGGTATGCTCGACACCCACGTGGCGTGGCTCGCCAACCAGGGCATGAACTACCTTGCCACATCTGAAAACCCTGCACGGCTGGGCAACCAGCATCCGAACATCGTGCCTTACCAGGTATTCCCCACCAAAGACGGTTATCTCGTGCTTTCCGTCGGCAACGACCCGACCTTCGCACGGTTTTGCCAGAACACCGGGCTGGATCATCTGCTGGTCGATGAACGGTTCGAAACCAATGCCGCCCGTGTGGCCAACCGCCAACTGGTGACGGACACCCTCACGCCGGTCATGCGCACCAAGACCACCACCGAATGGGTGGACAAGCTAGAGGCGCTGAAGATTGGCTGCGGCCCGATCAATACGCTGGAGCAGGTGTTCGCCGACCCACATGTCAAGGCGCGCGGGGTGGTGGTTGAGATGCCGCATGCCACGGCCGATGGCGGCACCGTGCGCGTGATCGCCAACCCGGTGCGGTTGTCCGAGACCCCGGCGGATTACCGGATCACCGCGCCAATGTTGGGCGAGCACACCGATGACGTGCTGGGCGGCCTGTTGAAGCTGAGCCCGGAGGAGATTGCGGGCCTAAGGTCGCGCGGCGTGGTGTAGGGTGCAGGTCCCCCGACCCATCTCATCGCAGAACGTTGACCTCGTCCACCCTAAGGTTTTGAGTCTTTGCCAGTAAGGAATGCCCCGAAGGCCCGCAGTGTGATCTCGGACACGTGATGCTCGATTCCCTCGGCGTCCTGCTCGGCGGCTTCCGCCGGCACACCCACGGCGCGCAACAGGTCGACCACCAGGCGGTGGCGGGATTTTACGCGGGCGGCCAGGATCTCACCCTGCGGCGTCAGGAACACACCGCGATAGGGGCGGGACGTTGCCAGGCCCTCGCGCTTCAATCGCGCGATGGTCTTGATCGCGGTGGCGTGGCTTACGCCCAGCCGGCGCGCGATATCGGTGGGGCGGGCCTCGCCGCCGGTGGCCAGCAGATCGGCGATCAGTTCGGCGTAATCTTCCAGCAGGGCGGTCGACTGCGCCGTGCGCGCCTTGCCGAACCGCCGTGCCTGGGTCGGCTCTGCCGGCAGAAGGGCGCTGGTTTGCTCCTCCTCATCGGAGGCGGCCTTGCGGGACGGCACATGTGTTCTCCGGCTGCATCGGGCCGGACCATGACGAAGCGGCACGATAAATTCAATGCGCCAGCTTGCCGGATCTAACTTATTGTTTTGGCGATCATGTCTCAGGCACCATCGCTATCTGTCGACGCGGGCGCACTTGCAGCCTATCTTCGAATGCTTGCGAAGGAGAGCTTCTGGACAACGGTGCTGCACTGCAGCATGAACGCCGTCCGGCGCCTCTCCCAAGACCAACAAAAGGATTACTCACGTGGCCACAGATAAGTCGCAGAACGTTCAGGAAGTCTTCCTGAACCACTTGCGCAAGAACAAAACCGCCGTGACCGTGTTTCTGGTCAACGGGGTCAAGCTCCAGGGGATCATCACCTGGTTCGACAATTTTTCGGTGCTGCTCCGGCGCGACGGGCATACCCAACTTGTCTATAAGCACGCCATCTCGACGGTGATGCCGGGTGCTCCGATCCAGTTGTTCGATGGCACCACCATGCCGGCACCTGCAGTTGCGACCTTCGCCGCAACGTCCACTGGCGCCACGCCGGCCAATCCGTCCGGCAACACGCTGTCCATCGCGCGCCGGGAGACCGAGACTGACTGATACAAAGGGCGCCGCCTCCAACTCGCCGGGCAAAGACAAGACGAGCCAGAATGGCCCCACCCGCGCGGCGGTGGTGCTGCCCTGGGAAAAACCTGACCGGCTCGATGCTGGCCGCGCCAGCGAGGCGCGGCTGGCCGAGGCGGTTGGCCTGGCCGCCTCGATCGGCCTGGTGGTGGTGCACGAGGCGATCGTGCCATTACGCGCCAGACGCTCCGCCACGCTGTTGGGCACCGGCCAGATGGACATGCAGGGCGCTGCCATTTCGGAAAATCACGTGGAGGTCGTCGTCGTCGACAGCCAATTGAGCCCGGTGCAGCAGCGCAACCTCGAAAAGGCCTGGGGCTGCAAGGTGATCGACCGCACCGGCCTTATCCTGGACATCTTCGGCGAGAGGGCCACCACGCGGGAAGGCGCGCTGCAGGTGGAGCTTGCGCATCTCGACTACCAGCGCTCGCGCCTCGTGCGGTCCTGGACGCATCTGGAGCGGCAGCGCGGCGGCTTCGGCTTTCTCGGCGGCCCCGGCGAGACGCAGATCGAGGCGGACCGCCGGCTGATCGATGACCGCATGGTGCGGCTGAAGCGTGAGTTGGAGCAGGTGCGCCGCACCCGCGGCCTGCATCGCGACGCCCGCAAGCGCACGCCGTTCCCGACGGTGGCGCTGGTCGGCTATACCAATGCCGGGAAATCCACGCTTTTCAACGCGCTGACCGGGGCCGAGGTGGCGGCGAAGGACCAGTTGTTCGCAACGCTCGACCCCACCATGCGCGGGCTCACTTTGCCATCGGGTCGCCGCACCATCCTGTCCGACACGGTGGGTTTCATCAGCGAACTGCCCACCGAACTGGTCGCGGCGTTCCGGGCCACCTTGGAAGAGGTCTCGGAGGCCGATATCATCCTGCATGTCCGCGATGCCTCGCATCCCGACACCGACCAGCAGCGCGCCGATGTGGAGGCGGTGTTGCAGGGCTTGGTGAGCGACGGCACGCTCGATGACGACTGGAAGCTGCGCAGCATCGAGGTGCTGAACAAGGCCGATCTCTTGGGTGGCGTGGCCAACATGGCCGTTAAATCCGGCATGATCGCGGTATCCGCGGTATCGGGTGAAGGACTGGCCGACCTTGCCACACTGATCGACCACCGCATCGCCGCGGGCATGGTGCTGGCGGACTACGCCATCGCCAATACGGACGGCGCTCGGCTGGCTTGGCTCTATCAGCATGGCGAAGTGATCTCGCGCACCGAGACCGAGGACAACGTTCGGGTGCGGGTGCGTCTGCTGCCCGCCGATCGCGCCCGGTTCGAGCAGCCATGACCCTGTTTGCCCTAACTTCGCTGCAGGTACTGGACGAGATCCTGCACGCTGCGTCCGCGAGCGAGATCATGCCGCGCTTTCGTCGTCTTGGGGACGGCGATATCAGGACCAAGGACGGTCCGCTCGATCTCGTTACCGAGGCAGACGAGGCGGCCGAGCGGCAGATCACCCAGGCACTGCGCCGTCGTTTTCCCGGCTGTGTGGTGGTGGGCGAGGAGGCGGCATCGGCCAATGCGTCGTTGCTGGACACGCTGGCAGGCGCCGACCTGGCGTTCGTGGTCGATCCCGTCGACGGCACCAGCAATTTCGCCTGGGGCATGCCGCTGTTCGCCTGCATGGCCGCCGTTATGGTCCGCGGCGAGGTGGTGGGCGCGGTGATCCACGACCCGGTCGGCGGCGATTCAGCGATGGCCTTGCGCGGGGAGGGGGCCTGGA
>JAYTHH010000276.1:0-13173 GCA_043732745.1 Rhodospirillales bacterium | reverse complement strand
GCAAGCAGGCCGATCAGGTGGTGCCGATATTCATCACAGTGGATCCGGAGCGCGACACGCCGGCTGCGATGGGTGAGTATGTAAAACTGTTCGATGATCGCCTTATCGGCCTCACCGGCAGCCAGGACCAGGTCAAGGCGGCCCTGCGCGAGTACCGGGTTTATGCGGCGAAGTCGGAATCAAAGACCGGCAGCTCCTATCTTATGGACCATTCCTCGTTTTTGTATTTGATAGGGCCTGATGGAAAACTACGCAGTCTGTTTAAAGCCGGTATCAGCGGCGACGAACTCGCCCAAGCCATTCGAGCCAAGATGAGTGGGACATGAGCCAGGATACCAGCGACGTCGATCCCAGGTCTGAGGATGACGCGCAGAGCGCGCGCGAACATCCAGGCACATCAGCCGCACCGCGCTACAGCCGGCGGCTGTCTGACAAGATTCTGATTGCGTTCCATCACGCCTGCGACCAATCGGATTTCGATGTCGCCGAGCAGTTGTTGGGCGTTTTGGAAAACCTCCTCAATCGCCGCCCAGTCAATGCAGATGCCAATCGCCGGCGCAGCATGGAGACGCTGGTGGCAGCGTATGAGCGGCTTTGGCATTTGAAGCACAAAAGCGATGCTACGCTCTAAGTTGCGAGGTGGCTGAAGTCCACCATCCCATGCGGGGGCATGGTGGACTTCAACCACCCTAGGGCATTACGCCAGTTCCTTTGCCAGGATGGGCTTGAACGCTTCGGTGGCCTTTCTCATCTCGATGGCTGCATCGGCGCCGCCGATGATGTTGGTCAGCGCCACGCCGATGGTGTCGCGGAACTCGGTCACCGACACGATCTCCGGCAGGCCCGGCCGCGCGATCGGCAGGCAGGCCAGCGCCGCGTCGAACCATTCCTTTGGGAAGGTGCTGCTTTTGATCAGCTCGGCATTTTTGTAGCTGCTGGCGCGTGCCGGCGTGCCCGAACCGGTTCGCAGCAGTTCGTTCATCATCGTCTTGCCGGTGGCCCACTGCACGTAATACCAGGCCGGGCCTTTCTTCTGGCTGCCGGTGGCCACCCCCAGGCCATCGATGAAGGTGGCGGAGTGCTGCGCTTTTGGGCCGCGTGGCACCGGGGCGAATCCAGCGGATTCAGCTACCTTGCTCTTGGTCTTGTCGATCAACGGGGCGGAGAAGCCGATGCCGTCGATCCACATGGCCGCGCGCGCCTGGCTGAACGTGGTCTGGCTTTCGTTCCAGTTGAAGCCGATCGAGCCCGGCGGGGCCGTCTCGCGCATCAGTTTACCGTAGTAGTCCGCCGCCGCGATCGCCGCCGGCGTGTCGGTGAGCAACGTCTTGCCATCCGCCGAAATCGTCTCCTGGTCCCAGCCCAGCAGTATCGAGGTGTAGGGCGGCAGGTTGGCGTTCTTCAGGCCGCGGCCGACGAAGCCATAGACGCCTTTCTTTGGGTCTGTCAGCGCCTTTGCGGACTCGAACAGCTCGTCAAGCGTCTTGGGGAAGGATAGGCCGCGCTCGGCGAATAGCGCCCTGTTGTAGAAAGTGAGCCAGAGATCCTGCTTGATCGGGATCGAGTGCATCGTGCCATCAGTGGCGGTGGCGGCATGCACGCCGGGGCCGCCAAAATCGGCGAAATCATAGTCTGGGCTGGTCAAATTGCCGTTGGCGATCATCGGCTTCAGATCGGTCATCCAGTGACCTCTCTCGATCAGCTTCTTCTGGACGTGCAGCGCCACATGACACACGTCGAAGCTTGGCCGACCGGAGGCGAATTCGATCGCGACCTTCGGACGCTGCTGCTGCTCGGGAATCTGTTCGGAGCCGACCTTGATGCCGGTCAGCTCAACGAACTGCTTTTCGTGCGCCTGCAGCAAATCGGCCAAGGGTGACTTCGTAAGGTTGACCTCGATTGACTGGCCCTTGAACTGATTCCAGTCGAATTTCGATTGTGCGTTGGCGCGGCTGACGATCGCGGGCGAAGCGATAAGGGCTGCGGACGCGCGCAGCAGATGACGGCGATCTAACATGGAATATTTCTCCCCGTACGGGCCTCTTGCGGGCCGCATCCAGGGAGAATAGCCATTTTTGGGTTCAGGTGGTAGGGGCAGACTGGTCGGTCTTGCCGCCTGCCGCCCGTTTCTTGCGCGTCACGATGGGGGATTGGGCGCGATCGCCCTGATCGGTGAAGCGGCCGGGGATCTCACCGAGATTCTCCTCCAGGATCGCCTCGTCGGCACGGGGCATGTCGAGTGGGCGATCTTCGCCTGGGGGAACCGGGTTGGGCAGAAGGCCGGCATCGGGGCTGCTTTCCATGCCGACCAGCTCACGCGCGCGCTCCCAGAATTCCAGGTCCTGGCCATGCGGCTGGCCATCCTGCTCCCACAGGCGATGAGCGCGCTCGCGTATGCGCTGGTCGTAGGCCGTGGTGCCGATGGCATAGAAATCGGGATTGTTGTCGCTCATGGCGTGTCCGTTCGATGTGAATAAACGGACAACGCCAAAGCGGCCCCGGGGTTCAATCCGGGGGCGAGTTCGCCAGGCCTATGCGGCCGCGGCATTCAGATAATCGGCATAGCCGAACAGTCCGACCTGGCCGCCGGTGTGCAGGAACACGATGTTCTCACTGTTGGCGAAAGTCTTCTTGCGCACGAGGTCGATCAGCCCGGCCATGCCTTTGCCCGAATAGACGGGGTCAAGGAAGATGCCCTCGTTGCGGGCCAGCAGCATGACCGCCTCGGCCATGCCCTTGGTCGGAATGCCGTAGCCGTCGCCGACGTAATCGCAGTTTGCCTCCACCGCCTCACGCGGGATGGAAGGCCCGCCTATCAGTTTGGAGGTCGCCTCGGCCAGCTTGTGCACGTTGGCCTCCTGGCGATCCTTCGGTAGCCGCACGCCGATTCCCAGCACGGGAATTGCGGCGTTCAGCGCCACGAGGCCCGCGACCAGACCGGCCTGCGTGCCGGCGCTGCCGGTGGCGTGCACGATGCGATCGATTTTGAGGTTCATCTCGTTGGCCTGGTTGAGCAACTCCAGCGCCACCGACGCGTAGCCGAGTGCGCCCACCGGGTTGGAGCCGCCGCCGGGGATCAGATATGGCGTCTCGCCGTCCCCCGCGAGCCGTGCGCCGACTTCCTCGATCGCCGCCTGCATGTCGGTGCCACCGGGACGGTATTCGATGTTGATGCCCATCAGGTGATCGAACAGCACGTTGCCGCCCTGCAGATAGTCGGGGTCGTTGGTCTGGACGCGGTTCTCGAGAATGGCGGTGCATCTCAGGCCGAGTTTGGCCGCGACCGCCGCGGTCTGGCGCACGTGGTTGGACTGCACGGCGCCTTGGGTCACGATATGCGTGGCGCCTTGGGCCAGCGCCTCGCCCATCAGGAATTCCAGTTTTCGAACTTTGTTGCCGCCGGTCGCGATGCCGGTGCAGTCGTCCCGCTTTATCCACAGCGTGGGTCCGCCCAGTAGCTTTGACAGGTTGCCCATCTTCTCCAGCGCGGTGGGGGCATGGCAAAGTTTGATACGGGGGAAACGGGAGAGATGCATTTGGGTGCCTTTTTGTGGGCGATACGTGTAACAGCGACCGCGCTAGACTGTTTCCCAGGGATGGATTCAAATCAATCCCGGCTGCCGCCGCTTTGCGTGTGACAGGATTGCCCCAGACGCTTGCCCCGGGGCTTTTTCGGGCCACTTGCGAAAGGCCACGTGTCGGCTGGGCGATCTGTTGCGTATCGTCTTGAGTGAACGAAGGAATTTGATGATGTTGATCGGCAGGAAGCGTGGCTGGGAACTCCCCGACCGGATGGCGACGCCGGAGCATTTTGTGATCAACCGCCGTGCCGCGATCGCCGGTGCCGCGGCTCTGGGGACGATCGCTGCTTCCAGAGCCGCCCATGCGCAATTTTCTCGGCTGTTCGGAAGCACGCCATCGGCGCCGGCCAAGGTGTTGCCGCCGCTCGCGTCCACGCAGAACACCAAATACGTGGCCGGGCGGGCGATTTCGCCGGAACTGCAGGCAACCACCTACAACAACTACTACGAATTCGGCCTATCCAAGTCGGTGTCTGGGGCGGCCCAGGCGCTGGTTGTCGATCCGTGGTCGGTCGAGTTTACCGGCATGGTCGCCAAGCCGAAGAAGATCGGCTTCGAGGACATCATAAAGCAGGTTTCGCTGGAGGAACGCACCTATCGCCATCGCTGCGTGGAAACCTGGGCGATGACGGTGCCCTGGATCGGTTTTCCTCTCGCAAAGCTGCTGGCGATGGCCGAGCCCTCGGCTTCTGCGAAATACGTCGTCTTCACCACGCTGGCCGATCAGAAGACTATGCCCGGCCTGGGCCAGCGCTTCTATCCGTGGCCGTACACCGAGGGCCTGACGATGCAGGAGGCCGCCAATGAGATGACCTTCGTGTCAGTGGGCATGTACGGGAAAACTCTGCCGCCACAGAACGGCGCGCCTCTGCGGCTGACCGTGCCGTGGAAATATGGCTTCAAGTCGGCCAAGTCGATCGTGAAGATTGAGTTCACCGACAAACGCCCGGTGTCGTTCTGGGAGGCATTGCAGGACAGCGAATACGGCTTCTGGGCCAACGTCAATCCGGCCGTGCCGCATCCGCGCTGGAGCCAGGCGAGCGAGACCCTGCTGGGTAGTGACGAGCGGGTGCCGACGCTGATCTGGAACGGCTACGGCGAGTTCGTGGCGTCTATGTATGCCGACAAGACCAAAGAGAGGCTGTTCGTGTGAGAACCGCTCATCGGGCCGACGGGCGAAGCGTCGCGGCGAAAATTATGGCCGGCATCGGCGCGGTGTCGCTGGTGGCGTCCTTTGCCCTTGCGACTTTGCTGCGCCCGTTCCTCAGCCTGGGGCAGCTGATCATGTCGATCGACCAGTCGATGCTTCAGGCCCTGGACCAGGCCGGGCGCACCGGCGCCAGCCTCTGGCTATGGGGAAACATCGCCGTGCCGTTGCTGCTGCGGCCCTCGTGGATGCTGCCGGCGATGCTCGGCATCGTTTGCGTGGGTGCTGCGGCGCAGCTGGCGTGGGGCAAGCGCCGCTAGCGCGCTTGTGTTCCAAAGGGGATCGCGTGATATCGGCGCAAAAGGGAGCGTCGGAATGAGAATCACACGAAGAAAGGCATTGGCGGCCGGAATGGCTTCCGTTGCGATACGACCGGCCCGTGCGGGGGAAAAGATCCGCCTTGGCCTGCTGCGCACCTTGTCGCCGGCGCCGTTCTATATGGCGCAGGAGCGTGGGCTGTTTACCGCGTCCGGGACGCCGGTGGAATTCGTGTTCTTCGAAGCCGCCCAGCCGATCGCCGCCGCCGCTGTGTCCGGCGATATCGATGTGGGTGTGACCGCGCTGACCGGCGGTTTCTTCTCGCTGGCCGGGCGCGGCACCCTGAAGATAATCGGCGGCGCGCTGCACGAGCAGAAAGGATTCAAGCTGACAGCCATCATAGTGTCCAGGGAGGCCTATGCGGCGGGGCTGACCTCGGTCGACAAACTGCCGGGACATAGCTTTGGCATTACCCAGTATGGCTCGTCGTTTCACTACATGGTCGGTCGCATCGCCGAGCGCGCCGGGTTCGACATTAAGACGCTGACGCTGCGGCCGTTGCAGCAGATCGGCAACATGGTGGCGGCCGTGCGCACCGGCCAGGTGGATGCCACGATGGCGATCGCGTCCATGGCCAAGCCTTTGGCTGCCACCGGCGAGGTAAGGATCATCGGCTGGGCCGGCGACTGGGTGCCGTATCAGATCACCGCCTTGTTCACGACGAACAAGATGATCGCCACGCGTGAGGCTGATCTGCGGGCGTTCTGCGGGGCGTATCGGACGGCGGTGGGCGAGTATCGGGCAGCGTTTTTGGACAAGGACGCACCGCCGGCGATTACCGAGGCGGCCGTGGCGAGCATCCGCAAATTCATCTTTGCCTCCGATCCCGAAGGTGCTGCGAAGATCCGCGAGGGCGTCGGCTGGTACGACGAGGGCGCGGCGCTCGATGTGGCGGATATTAGGGCGCAACTCGCCTGGTTCACCGAGCAGAACATGGTCAAAGGCGCAATCGACGCCAACACCATTATCGACACGCAGTTTCTTCCCACGCGATGAGCGGCCAGCACGGCGTGGACCAGCGCGGCGTGGGCCTGCGTGTGGCGGGCGTGCATCATGCGTTTGGAGATCTGCCGGTGTTGGACGGGCTGGATTTCGAGATTGCGGCCGGCGAGGTGACGGTGATCGTCGGGCCGTCCGGCTGCGGCAAGTCCACCCTGCTTGGCATTCTCGGCGGTCTCGTGCAGCCGTCACGCGGCTTAGTGATGCTGCAAGGCGCGCCTGCCGCCGATTGCCTGAACCCGCTCACCTTCGTATTCCAGGATTTTGCGCTGGTGCCGTGGCGCAGCGTGGCCGGCAATGTGGCGCTGGTGCTGGAGGACACGAAGCTGTCGCGAGCCGAGCGGGGCGCCAGGGTAGCGGATATGCTGGCCATGACGGGGCTTTCCGCATTTGCCGATGCTTGGCCGCGCCAGCTTTCAGGCGGCATGCGCCAGCGCGTGGGGATCGCGCGGGCGTTGGCGGTGCGGCCGGCGGTGCTGCTGATGGACGAGCCGCTGTCGGCGCTCGATGCGCAAACGCGCGGGCTGTTGCTAGAGGAATTCGTGGCGCTCATCGCCCGGACCGGCGCCACCACGGTGTATGTGACGCATAATCTGTCCGAGGCGACGCGGCTGGGCCAGCAGATCCTGGTGATGGGCCGCAGGCCAGGGCGGATTCGGGCGGTCCTGCGGATCGACACGCCGTTGGCTGAGCGGCGGGCTGACGATCCGGCGTTACAGGCGATCGAGCGGGAGCTGTGGGAGCTGCTGCGCGCGGATGCGGCCGACGCGGATCGGGAGCTGTCGCGTGCAGGGTGATGTCCTCGTGGTATTTCGCGGCGGTGGCTATGTGCCGCGCCGGGTGGCCTGGGCGTCGGCGGCCACGCTCATCGGGTTGATCGCGCTGTGGCAGGGCCTGGCGTCGCTGGGGTGGATGTCGACCGCGTTCGCCTCGTCGCCGTTGGCGATCGCGCGGGCCTTAGTCCAACTGGGGGCAAGCGGCGAGTTGTGGGGGCATGTGTCGGCGTCGCTGCGCAGGCTCGCGATAGGCTGGGTGGCGGGCACCACCGCGGGGCTCGTGGTGGGCGTGGCACTGGGGTTGTTCACGCTGGCACGGTCGCCGGGCATGGCAGTGGTGTCGGCGCTGTTTCCAATCCCGAAAATCGCGTTGGTGCCTTTGTTCATCATCTGGTTCGGCATTGGCGAGGGCTCGAAGCTCGTGACCCTGGCGTTCGGCGTATTCTTCCCGACGGTAATCAACACCTTGGCCGGCGTTGACGCGGTGCCGCGTGGGCTGATCCGCATGGCGCAGTCTTTTAACCTGCGGCCATGGTCGATCCTGACCAAAATCGTACTGCCCGGCGCGTTGCCGGCGATCCTTTCTGGGTTTCGGATCACCACGTCGACCGCGATCATCCTGCTGGTGGCGGCCGAGATGATCGGCGCTGATCGGGGTATAGGCGCCTTCGTGCTGCAGGCCGGCAATCTCTATGACACCGACAATCTGCTGGCGGGGATCGTGATGCTGTCGGCGATCGGGCTGTGGGTGTCCTGGCTATTGGGGCGCTTGGAACGGCTCTGGCTGCGCTGGCGCTGACCGCAGTTGGCGTTTTGCCGCGTGCTTTCAAAGCTTCAGGCGGCGATGCTGAGTCCCGGCTGCACCGTGGTGGATTTGCTGCTGCCACCGCCGAGGAAGTTGGCCTGAAACGCCTTCAGAATATCTGCCACGAAGGTCTGCGACTGCGGCTCGCCGGTTGTCGCCATTGACGCTGTGGTGGGCGAAGTCGGCGAGGCGTCTGGCTCCTTGGCATGGTGATGGTGGTGGGCGCCGACTGCTTTGACGGCTCCATCCGTCTGGGTGGTGCCGTCGTTCTGGAATTTGCTGATCAGCGATTGCAGGTCACCCTGCAACTGGGCCAGCGTGTCGGTGGTCGATGCGTTGCTGGCAGTGCTGGTGGCTGCGGTGCTGCCGCTTTGCAGCGCGGTCAGCGCCGCCTGTAGATCGGTTGCGAGCTTTGCGAACGGATTGGTGCCGCCGCTGCCCTGTGTGCCGCCCGTGCCGGAGGCCGAGGACGATGGGGAGCCGGTGTCCTTTACCCAGTTGGGCGGTGGCGGTCGGTATTGGTGGACCGCCGATGTTTTGGCGGAAGCTGAGGCGCTGATCGACATGGAGAAGTGTCCTTGGAGTGAGCATGCGCATGTCGCACGCTCTCGATCAGCGCAATGCGTGTGCCACTGGGGAAAACCTCGGGATTCCAGCGGGCGAACTGGCTGATCGGCAGAAAATGCCGGGCTGCCGGGTCGATTTTGCCTGTTCACTTCGGTCGCGAACCCTCCAGACTTTTGTGAAAGGAGATGATGCGATGAGCCTGGCCTGCCAGCGCGATCTGTTCGAGGTGCCGCGGCAGGTGGCGTATCTCGATTCCGCCGCCTACGGGCTGCTGCCGCACGCGGTGCGCGCGGCCGGGGAGGCCGGGGTGGTGACCAAAAGTCGGCCCTGGGAGTTCGCTGCCGAACTGAACGAGCAATGGGCCGAGCGTGCCCGCGCCGCCGCCGCCCGGCTGATCGGGGCTGCGACGGACGATATCGCCATCATCGGCTCGATCAGCCACGGGTTGGCCACCATCATGGCCAATCTGACGCCGGAGCGCGGTTCGCGGGTCCTGCGGTTGCAGGACGAGCATTCGTCGATCGTGCTGGCAGTAGACCGGCTGGCCGCGGATCACGGGCTGGTGGTGGATGTGGTGGCGCGTCCCGCTGACGGCGACTGGACATCGGCGGTGCAGGAAGCGATTGACCGGCCGGGTGCGCCGCCCTTGGCCGTGGCGGCGCTGACGCCACTGCATTGGAGCGACGGTGCGCTGGTTAATCTGGACGTGTTGGCATCGGCAATCCGGGCGCACGGCGCCGTGTTCATCGTGGATGCGACGCAGACCGTGGGCGCGGTGCCGACCGATGTGGCGGGTCTGCGGCCGGATTTCCTGCTGTTTCCGACCTACAAATGGCTGCTGGGCCCTTACAGCCTGGCGTTTCTGTATGCCGCTCCGCATCGACAGACCGGGCGGCCGACTGATGGCAACGGGTTCAACCTGCCCGGGGGCCAGCCGGCCGTGGGCGCCAGGCGGTTCGACAAGGGCGAGCGCAACGACCCGGTGGCGATGCCGATGGCGGCGGTGGGCATGGAGCAGATCGAGGCCTGGGGCGTGGCGGCGATCCAGCAGCGTCTTCGGGAGGTTACGTCCCGGCTGGCGGGGCGCATTGTCGAACACGGTTGGCAGGTGCTGCCGGCGGACCGTCGCGCCGGCCATATCCTTGGCGCCCGCCGGCCGGGCGGACTGGTCGCCGATTTCATCCCGGCGCTGGCCCGAGCCGGCGTGCATGTCAGCGACCGGCTCGGCGTGCTGCGGATCAGCCCGCATGTGTGGGTGGACGAGGCGGATCTGGACCGTGTCGTAGTGGCGCTCGATCTCCGTTAATCGATGACGATTCTGGGTCCGGCGGATGCCGTATTGCCGACCTTCTCCCACAGTCGCTTCGCGATCATGGCGAAGGCCTTGGCGGCCTGGCCGTCCGGGTCGGCGGCAACGATTGGCGTGCCGGCGTCGGCGGCGGTGCGGATGTCGAGCAGCAGGGGCACCTCGCCTAGAAATTCTGTGCCGAGTCGTGCGGCTTCGGCGCGGGCGCCGCCATGGCCGAAGATGTGGCTTTCATGGCCGCAGTTCGGGCACTTAAAGAAACTCATGTTCTCAATCAAGCCGAGCACCGGCACCTTCGTGCGTTCGAACATACGCACGCCGCGGCGGGCGTCGATCAGGGCGATGTCCTGCGGGGTGGAGACGATCACGGCCCCTGCAAGGCTCACCCGCTGGGCCATCGTGAGCTGGGCGTCGCCGGTCCCGGGGGGCATGTCCACCAGCATGATGTCCAAGGCACCCCATTCGACCTGGCCCATCATTTGTTCCAGAGCGCCCATCACCATCGGGCCGCGCCAGATCATCGGCGTCTCTTCCTCCACCAGGAATCCGATCGACATCGCCTTCAGGCCCCACGCTTCCAGCGGTATCATCTTGTCGCCCCGAACCTCGGGCTTTCGGTTGAGGCCAAGCATGCGTGGCATCGAGGGACCGTAGATGTCGGCATCTAGCAGCCCAACGCGCAGGCCGAGTTGCGCGAGCGCCACGGCGAGATTGACTGCGGTGGTGGACTTGCCGACACCGCCTTTTCCACTCGCAATGGCCACGATTGCTGTTACGTCGGGCAGCAGCACCGGCTTGGACGGTGGGGGCACCGGCGCCGGCCCTGGCTTGTGGCCGGTCAGCACGGCGGAGACGTTGCGTACGCCGGCAACTCTTGCCAAGGCGCGTTCGGCCGCCAGCCGCACTGGCTCCATGGACTGCTCCTTCGCGCGATCGGTCAGCAGGCTCACCTGCACCAGGCCGTCGCGTGTGCTGATATCGCCGACCAATCCGGCGGCGACGATGTCGCGGCCGGTCTCGGGATCGATCACGCTGGCAAGGGCGGCGCGCAGGATGTCTGAGGTGGGTGTGTTGGTGGGCGCTGGCATTGCCTTGAAAACCTTTGATCGCCGGTCAATATGAGCGACTCAGGCGATATGGCGGAGCTGAACGTCAATTCCAATGGCGCCACCCGAGTTGAATTGCGTGATCGATACCCACAAGGAGCAGCCCGGCACGATGAGTTGGATTATTCGCGGCTCTTCGGGGAGGCCGGCACCTTGCCTTTCCCCAACACGCGGCCTGATGGTTCTGAACAATCCATGGGGCACGCCGCCGCCGGGCGACAAACCCGATCCGGAGCCGACACGGCCAGAGCGTCCGCGCAATCCCTGGGGACCCCAAAACGGCAATGGTGGCGGAAATCGCGGCCCCAACGGCAATGGCCAGCGTCCGCCGGACTTCAATGAGATCATTGCCCGCGCCCAGCAAGCGGTGCGCGGCATGCTACCGCCCGGCTTCGGCGGCGGGCGTCCACGCGGTCCGAACGGCTCCGGCGGTGGTGGTGGCGGCGATTTCATATCAGGCATCGGAGTGCGCGGCCTCGGTTTCATCGTGCTGGCCGTGCTCGGCGTGTGGCTTGCCAGCGGCTTCTACCGTGTCCAGCCGGACGAGCAGGGCGTGGTGCTGCGCTTCGGCGCGTTCAACCGCACCACGCTGCCAGGGCTGAACTATCATGTGCCCTGGCCGGTGGAGAGCGTGTTGCGCCCCGCCGTCACGCGCATCAACCGCATCGATATCGGCTATCGCTCCGGCTCCGGCGACGCCCGCACGGTGTCCGGCCGTGACAGCCCGATGCGTGACGTGGGCGAGGAGAGCCTGATGTTGACCGGTGACGAGAACATCATCGATATCAATGCGGCCGTGTTCTGGCGCATTCGCGATGCCAGCGCATTTCTGTTCAACACCCGCAATCCCGCCGTCACGGTGAAATCGGCCGCCGAGTCGGTGATGCGCGAAGTGATCGGCCGCACGCCGATCCAGCCTGCGCTGACCGATGCCCGCGCGCAGATCGAGGCGGCCGTCACCAAGGGCCTGCAGGGGATCCTCGACCAGTATGGCTCGGGCGTGGAGATTACCCAGGTGCAGTTGCAGAAGGTCGATCCGCCGGCTGCCGTGATCGAGAGTTTCCGCGACGTGCAGCGCGCCAACACAGATGCCGACCGGATGCGCAACGAGGCTGAGAGCTATCGTAACGACATCGTGCCGCGGGCGCGCGGCGATGCGGCGCGGTTGACGGCGGAGGCCGATGGTGCGCGCCAGAGCTCGATCGTGGAGGCGACCGGCCAGGCGCAGCGGTTCCTGTCGGTTCTGAAAGCCTATGAGGCCGCCAAGGACGTGACGATGCAGCGGCTTTATATTGAGACGATGCAGGAAATCCTGTCCAAGACGCCGACCGTGGTGGTCGATGCTGGGGTGCAGGGCGTGGTGCCGTATCTGCCGTTGGGCGAGGCCGGACGGATCGCGCCACCGGCACCGGCACCGGCACCTACGGTTCCAGCGACTGTACTCAATCCACCGGCGCCGCCACGGGGAGCTGCGAAATGAGCGCGCTTTCCAACCGCATCGGCCTCGGGGCTATCGCCTTGGTATTCGTAGCCGTCATCGCAGCGGGCTCCGCGCTGTTCACCGTGGGGCAAACCGAGCAGGTGCTGATCACTCGGCTCGGCCAACCGCGCCGGATCATCACCGAGCCCGGCTTGCAGATAAAGGTGCCGCTGCTGGATACCGTGATCAGCTTCGATCGTCGCCTGCTGGACTACGAGTTGCCGCCCGAGGAGGTCATTCTCGGCGACCAACGCCGGCTGATCGTCGATAGCTTTACGCGGTTTCGGATCACAGACGCGCTGCGATACTACCAGGCGGTAGGTGCGACCGAGGACGGCATTCGCGGCCGTCTCAACTCAGTGGTGTCGTCATCGCTGCGGCGGGTTCTTGGCAATGAGCAGCTTTTGAATGTTCTGTCATCCAACCGCACGCGCATCATGGCGCTGATCCGCGATCAGGTGAACACGGAAATGGCTGGCTTCGGCGTACAGATCGTGGACGTTCGCATCCGTCGCGCCGATCTGCCGGATGAGAACACCCAGGCCATTCTGCAGCGCATGCAGTCCGAGCGTGACCGTGTGGCGCGTCAGGCGCGGGCCGAGGGTGCCGAGGCGTCGGCGCGCATCCGCGCTGACGCGGAGCGCGAGCGGACCGTACTCCTGGCCGATGCCCGTGCGACGGCGGACAAGTTGCGTGGCCTTGGCGAAGGCGCCGCCATCGCCACCTATGCGGATGCCTTTCAACGTGATCCGCATTTCTTTGAGGTGTGGCGCACGTTGCAGGCTTATCGTGATGCCTTCGGGCAAGGCGGCTCGCGCCTCGTTCTGTCGCCCAATGCGGATTTCCTGAAAATGCTGCGTGAGGCGCCGAAACCCACGGTTACACCAGCGCCTTAACGTGTTCTTAAATGCTTTCAGAGGATTATTGACCATGAATCTGGTCCCGTCTCGTCTTCTGCGTGTGATTGCCACAGCCGGCGTCGTCCTTGTCGCAAGTCCCGCAATGATGCAACCCGCCTTCGCCCGGCC